>CAXMUQ010000054.1:0-7625 GCA_964196605.1 uncultured Acidimicrobiia bacterium | reverse complement strand
CGATGAGTGATCGCCGCTGGCTGTCACGGCCCTGCCGCCTCAGGAGGTGGAAGTACTGGGCCGGCGTGGTGCAGTTGGTCACCCGGATGTTCCGTTCGGCGGCTAGCTGGAGGAATCGTTCGACTCGGGCGCTCGAGTGTTCCGGTCCCTGACCCTCATAGCCGTGTGGCAGCAGCAGGGTAAGGCGAGTGGTCAGCCCCCATTTGGACAAACCCGATACCAGGAACTGGTCCACTATGACCTGTGCGCCGTTGATGAAGTCGCCAAACTGCGCTTCCCACATCACCAGCACGTCGTCGGCCGCGGCGCTGTACCCGTACTCGAATCCGAGACACCCCTGTTCGGAGAGAGGGCTGTTGTAGATCTCCAACGGGGCCAGCGCGCCACTGAGGTGCTGGATGGGCGAAAAGGTCGACCCTGTCTTGGTGTCGTGAAGTACCATGTGTCGCTGGCTGAACGTTCCCCGTTCGGTGTCCTGGCCGGTGAGCCGGATCGGTATCCCTTCCGTAACCAGTGACGCCAATGCCAGCGACTCGGCTTGGGCCCATTCGATACCACCGTCGGGCCCCATGGCCGCTCGCCTTCGCTCCAGTTGTTTCTGGAGCTTGGGGTTGACGGTAAACTCCGCCGGCCAAGTGAGCAGCTTCTCGTTCAACGCTTCCAGTTGAGCCGCCGGCACCGCGGTCTGCACCGGTTCTTCGAACTCGGAAGCCGACGCTGGGGCCGGCGCGGTGATCGCCGGGGTCGCCTTGAACGCCTCCTGCCTATCGATCAGCCGTTGATAGGCAGCCTCCCGCTCTCGATCCGCTTCAGCAGAGTCAATGACGCCAGCCGCCACCAATTGTTCGGCGTAGAGCATCCTCACTGTAGGATGACTCTTGATTCGGGCAGCCATTAGCGGCTGTGTGTAGGACGCTTCGTCCCCCTCGTTGTGCCCGTAACGGCGGTAGCCCATCAGGTCGATCAACACGTCCTTGTGAAATGTGGTGCGGTAGTCCATCGCCAACCGCACCGCACCCAGGCACGCTTCGGGATCATCGGCGTTGACGTGGATGATAGGGACGTCGAAGCCCTTGGCCAGGTCGCTGGCGTAGTGGGTCGAGCGCGAGTCGATCGGATCGGTGGTGAAGCCGATCTGATTGTTGGTGATGATGTGTACCGTCCCACCGGTACTGTACCCCCGGAGTGCGCTGAAGTTGAACGTTTCCTGGATGATGCCCTGCCCGGCGAAGGCGGCATCGCCGTGGATGATGACCGGCACGGCTGTCATGGGATCGTGTGCCGCTTGGGCTCCCCGCCGTTGCGTCTGTTCGGCCCTGGCCGCGCCTACCACGACAGGCCCTACGAATTCGAGATGACTCGGGTTGTAAGACAGCACTACCGTCACCGCCTTGCCGGCCTCGGTTTGATGTGCCCCCTCGGCGCCGTGATGGTATTTCACGTCCCCGGTGCCGCCCTCGGGCGTGAGTGCACCGACGTCGTCGAGATCCTTGCCGCCCTCGAACTCGGCGAAGATCGACTCGTATGGTTTGTTCACCGTGTGGGCCAGCACGTTGAGGCGGCCGCGGTGCGCCATGCCGATGACGATTTCACTGGCGCCGGCTTGGGCCGCCAGCTCGATGGTCTGGTCGAGCATCGGGACCAGGACATCCATGCCTTCTATCGAGAATCGTTTCTGGCCCAGGTAGGACTTGTGAAGAAACTGTTCCAGTGACTCCACCTGGGTCAGCCGGTTGAGCAACTCCCGCCGTTTTTCCGTGCTGAGCGGCTCGAGATTGGCGCCCGCTTCGATCTTACCCCGAAGCCATACGCGCTCCTCGTGGGTGTCGATGTGCTCGACTTCGTAGGCGATCGTCCCGGTGTAGACGTCCAGCAAGTGGGGATAAGCTTCCGCCAGCGTTCGCCCGGGGACGTAGATCCGCAGGACCTTGGCCGGAACGGACTCCATCGCCTCGGGCGTGAGTTGCAGCGCATCGAGGTCGAGTGAGGCGTCGCCGTGCGGTTCGCTCCCCAGCGGGTCGAGGTGAGCCGCCAGATGGCCAAAGCTGCGCAGGGCCCTGATCAGAGCCATTCCCGAGGCCACGTGATACAATTGCGAGCTGGGCACCTCGGCGTCCACCACCAGTGGGGTCACCGGGCGATGCGCCTGCCGTTCTTCGACCGTGGCCGGCGCCGCCGACAGTTCCGCCACTTCCATCGACTGGGCTATCCGCTCGTAGAAGCCTTCCTCGCCGTTGAGGAGTTGGTCCATGGTGCGGAGGAACTCTCCCGACTCCGCTCCCTGAATGATGCGGTGATCGTATGTGCTGGTTACCGTCATCACTTTGCTGACGCCCATCGTTCGCTGCGCATCCGGTGTCAGGTCCTGAAACCCCACCGGAACGCCGATGGCTCCCACTGCGATGATAGTTCCCTGACCGGCCATTAATCGTGGGACTGAGGCCACCGTGCCGATGCCACCGGGATTGGTCAGGGTGATGGTGGCGCCTACGAAGTCGTCCGGCATCAGCTTGTTGGTTCGAGCCTTCTCGACCAACGTTTCATAGGCGGCGTGAAAGGCGCCGAAATCCATCGACTCGGTGTCGCGGATGACGGGTACCACCAAGCCACGGCTACCGTCGCGCCGTTGCATGTCGACCGCCAGGCCCAGGTCGATCGTCGGTGGAGTCACGCGATACGGTTTCCCGTCCACCATGGCGAGGGTATTGCCCATGACCGGATGAGCCCGGGCCGCCTCCACCAGCGCCATGCCGATCAGGTGTGTGAAGGAAACCTTGATGCTACGGCCCGCGGCCGCGAGTTGCTGGTTCAGTTCACGGCGGCGGGCGTCGAGGTTGGCCACTCGCAGTTCCCGAAAACTCGTCGCCGTCGGGACGGTGAGGCTCTCGGCCATGTTGGCGACCAAGCGGGCCGCCGGTCCCTTGATGAGCGTGGCGTGCTCCGGCGGTTCGGCCGAGTCACTTTCGGAAGGCGTCACATCTGGTGCCGGAGTCTCCGGGCTGGGCCTCGGTGCGGCCGGTGGTCTCTCTCCCACCACGCCGCTCTCGAACAACTGGCGCCACTCGGCCGGCACCGATGTGGGGTCTTGCAGGAAATCCTCGTAGAGCGCTTGTGCGAAGCCGGCATTGGCCGTCTCAAAAACGTTGGGATCCACGGCACACTCCACTAGGGACTGTCGGCGTTCGGTCGAGGTCAGAACATAACGTTCTCGCCAGACGGTTGCACGGCAAGGAGTTGCCTCCCCAACCAGTGCTTTGTCAGCAGCGACGCTTGCCGAGGAGGCGGTGCCGTCGCACATTCCTGAGTAGGCTTGCCCGCGGGGTGGTACCTTGGTCACAGCGCTGAGGGTTCCCGTTCACCCAAGCCTGAGCCGGCAGATACTTTACCTGAACGCCCAGTGAGGTCATCCGACTAGTGTCCGTCCCACCTCCTCCTGTTATCCCGCCGCCCAGCGTCTGGTTTACCTGGCACGATTTTCTGCTGGAACAGGGAATCAGAGTGCTCGACATAGGGTGCGGTGAAGGACGCCACAGTCTGGCTGCCGCCGAGCGCGGGGCCGAAGTCGTCGCCATCGATCGAGACACCGACCGGCTGGAGTCGGGACGGGCCACGGCGGAACAGCGCCAACTGAAGATCGACTGGCAGGCCGTCGACCTCGAGGGCGACTGGCCTGATCTCGGAACCTTCGACATGGTGCTGGTGTTCAATTATTTGGACCGCGCCCGCTGGTCCAGGATCATCGACGCGGTTGCGCCTGGAGGCACGTTGATGGTCGAGACATACTTGGTGGCGCAACTCGACCTGGGCTGGGGCCCGGAGTCCGACGACCACTTGCTGCGTCCCGGAGAACTCACCCAGCTGGTTTCGCCCTTGGAGATCATTCATGGCCGGGAAGTGTTGGAGCCGGTCGATTCGGAACGGTGGCGAGCTGTCGCCAGTGTCGTCGCCCAACGGCGTGTTGAGTAGTTCCGTGTCGCAGGGCACGCTGACTTATCGTGGCTGATTTTTCGAGCGGGCGCCGGGTGGCGATTGTCGACGGCGTGCGGACACCTTTCGCCAAGAGCGGCACCGTCCTCAAGGATGTTCCGGCCGTGGCGCTCGCCCGTCACGCCGCCAAGGAACTGCTCTACCGCACCGGCATCGCCGGCACCGAGGTTGACGAAGTGGTGTTCGGCCAGGTTGTTCCCTCGGTGCTGACGCCCAACGTGGCCCGCGAAGTCAGTCTCCTTCCGCAGTTTCCCAAGACCATCCCGGCCTACACCCTGAACATGGCATGCGCTTCGGCCGCCCAGGCGGTAACCTCGGCGGCCGCCCAGATAGTCCTGAACCACGCCGACACCGTCATCGCGGGGGGAGTCGAGTCCCTCTCCGACATCCCCATCCTCTATTCCCGCCGTTTGAGTGAGATCCTGGTACAGGCTAGCAAGGCCAAGTCACTGGGACAGCGAATCAAGGCGTTCGCCGCCATTCGGCCCCGCGATCTGGTGCCGGTGACGCCAGCCATCGCCGAACCATCCACCGGTGAATCGATGGGACAATCGGCCGAGAAGATGGCCAAGGAGAACCAGATCAGCCGGGAGGACCAAGACCGGGAGGCGCTTATGAGCCACCAGCGCGCCGCTCACGGTACCGGGAGCGGTATGCTCACCCGTGAGATTGCCCCTTGGTTGGATGGGCGGGACGGTCCCATCACCAGTGACAACGGCATCCGGGCCGACACTTCCATGGAGGCGCTTGCCAAGCTTCGGCCCGTGTTCGACCGGCGCTACGGCACCGTCACGGCTGGAAACTCTTCGCCGCTCACAGACGGCGCCGCCGCGGTGCTGTTGATGGAATCGGAAAAGGCGAAGGCCATGGGGCACCAGCCGCTGGCGCTCATCCGCAGCCACGCAGTCGCCGCGGTCGATCCCGGTTGGCAACTGCTAATGGGGCCCGCGTACGCAGTTCCCCTGGCCCTCGACCGGGCAGGCATAACTTGGCAGGATCTTGGACTCGTGGAAATCCATGAGGCCTTCGCCGCCCAGGTGTTGTCAAACGAACAGGCGTGGGCCTCCCAGGCCTGGGCCGACAAGCTCGGTCGCTCCGCGCCCGTGGGACAGGTGGACTGGGACATCACCAACGTGTACGGTGGCTCCATCGCCATCGGCCATCCGTTTGGTGCCACTGGAGCGCGCTTGGTGACCACCCTTGCCAACGAGATGCGGCGACGGGACGTCCAGTTCGGACTCATTTCCATATGCGCCCAAGGTGGAATGGGCTTCGCCGTGGTTCTGGAACGCGCCTGATGTCCATTTTCCGGATAGCCAACGAAGACGGCATCGCCGTCGTTACGATGGACATGCCCGGCGAGCCGGTCAACAAGTTGAACGCCGCCGGCAAGGCGGAATTCAGAAAAATGTTTGCCGCGCTCGCCGAAGACAGCAACGTCAAGGCGATAGTATTCCTCTCCGGCAAGCCCGACACCTTCATTGCAGGCGCGGACATCGAGGAGTTCACCCGGGTCAAGAACCGGGAAGAAGCAGAGGAACTGAGCCGGGACGGCCAGGCGATGCTAGACGACATTGCCGGTCTGTCCAAGCCGGTCGTGGCCGCCATTCATGGGGCATGTCTCGGCGGGGGGCTCGAATTCGCTCTGGCTTGTCATTACCGCGTTGCTACCAACCACGATAAGACGCAACTGGGGCTTCCCGAGGTTCAACTGGGATTGTTGCCCGGTGCCGGTGGTTGCCAGCGCCTACCCCGACTGATAGGACTTCGGGCGGCCCTCGACATGATTCTGGCCGGAAAATCCGTCCGTGCACGAAAGGCCTTCCGGTCGGGTTTGGTGGACGAGTTAGTGCCCCCATCCATCATGCGCCGGACCGCCATCGTCGCGGCTCACAGATTGAGCCGCAATCCGATCGTCAAGCGGCCACAACGCGGCGCGGGGTTTATGGGCCTGTTGTTGGACAGGAATCCTCTGGGCCGCCGGGTGGTTTACTCCCAGGCAGCAAAGCAGGTAAAGAAACAGACCGGCGGACACTACCCCGCCCCGCTGGCCGCGCTCGACTGCGTGCGAGTAGGGTTGGAAAAGGGCATGGCAGCTGGGTCGGTGGTGGAGCATCGCGAATTCGGACGTCTCGCCGTGACCGACGTCTCCCGCAAGTTGGTGCAGATCTTCTTCGCTACCACCGCCCTCAAGAAAGACGACGGAGTACCCTCCGGGGCAGGGAAGGCGCTTGAAGTAAAGCGGGTTGGCGTGGTTGGCTCCGGCTTCATGGGCTCCGGGATAGCCGGGACGGCTGTGAGCCGCGCCCGGGTCGAGGTTCGCCTCAAGGACACCGACCTTCGCAGGGTGGCCAGCGGGCTCAAGGCTGCCAGGAATCCACTCGACAAGGGATTGTCTCGGCGCCGGCTCACCAAGCATGACTACGCCAATCGGGTGGCACTGTTGTCGGGCACTACCGACATGTCAGGGTTCACCAGATCGGATCTGATCATCGAGGCGGTATTCGAGGACCTCGACGTCAAGCGACAAGTGCTGGCAGAGTTCGAGGAAATTCTTCCCTCAGGTTCGGTCTACGCCACCAACACGTCGACCATTCCCATCGAGCGCATTGCGGAAGGAGCAGCGCATCCGGAACGGGTCATCGGCATGCACTTCTTCTCGCCGGTGGAGAAGATGCCACTGCTCGAAGTCATCCCGGGAAAAGAGACCGACGCCTACACCATCGTCACCGCCGTCCGTTTCGGCCGGCGCATGGGTAAGACCGTCATCGTGGTGCTCGATCGTCCCGGTTTCTGGGTCAATCGCATCTTGTCTCCCTACATGAACGAGGCCGGGCATCTCTTGCGAGAGGGTACCCCGATCGAGGTGATCGACCGCACCATGACGAGGTATGGCTTCCCGGTGGGGCCGATGGCCCTGCTGGATGAAGTCGGTGTCGACGTGGCCCAGAAGGCTTCGAGCGTCATGCACCAGGCGTTTGGTGAGCGGCTACGGCCCGCACCTGTCATCGACGAGCTCATCGATGACGGCCGTCTTGGGCGCAAGAATGGACGCGGGCTTTACCGCTATGAAAAGAAGAAGAAGAAGGGCCCCGATAAATCCGTGTATCGGTTGCTCGGGGTGAAACGAAGAGAGGAGGTGTCGCCCGAAACGGTCGAACAACGTCTGCTGTATGCCATGCTGAACGAAGCCGCCATGGCGGTGGGCGAGGGCGTGGTTCGCTCCCCGCGTGACGGTGACATCGGCGCCATTTTCGGGATTGGCTTCCCGCCGTTTCGTGGAGGTCCCTTGCGGGTGATCGATACGCTGGGAGCTGCGAGGGTGGTGGACGTACTGCAAAGCCTGGCCGCCATGTTCGGCCCTCGGTTCGCCCCGTGCGACGTGTTGGTCGAGCAGGCCAAGACCAACCGGAACTTCTACTCTGATTGATAGCGGTGAAGAAGTCTATTTCGGTAACCTGCAGGCCGCGAGCGGCGGTTTTCTCGATCTCGATTCCAATCCGGCGTGCAACATCGACGGTATCAACAACGAAAACATCGTGTGGCTGTCGGGCGAGGCACCATTGGGCAGCTACAGGGTGTCGCTCGATTACTGGTCTGACTGTGGTGAGGCTGAGACCAACTGGGTCGTCACAGTG
>CAXMUQ010000053.1:0-12477 GCA_964196605.1 uncultured Acidimicrobiia bacterium | reverse complement strand
CAGCGCAAGTTACGGCATGACGGTGGTGGGCAATTCACTGGTACTCAATGTGGATGAGAAGGAGAGTGACATTTTCTTGATGGACTTGGAATTCTGAGTTCGCAGATCGCCGGTATCTTCGACCGCCTGACCGCCTGACCGCCTGACCGCCCTACCTAAACTCCGCCCACACAACCGTATGATCCGACGGCTTCTGTCCCTTGCGCATGTCCCGTTCGATTCGGGACGAGACACTGTCTTCCGCTAGGGTCTTCGACGCCAGTATGTGATCGATCCTGAGACCGTTGTTCTTGGGGAACCCCAGCATGCGGTAGTCCCACCAGGAGTAGAGTCCCGCTTCTTCATTGTGCAATCGGAACGTATCG
The DNA here is from genome assembly GCA_964196605.1 of uncultured Acidimicrobiia bacterium. GTDB lineage: Bacteria > Gemmatimonadota > Gemmatimonadetes > Gemmatimonadales > GWC2-71-9 > N074bin45. The sequence continues at coordinate 12,112 of CAXMUQ010000053.1, read as the reverse complement.
ATCAGCCCCAGGTCAAGAAACTTCTGGTAGTAGGCGGACATGTCGGGATTGTACAGTACCGAGCCAGTCCATTGTTCCAGCCGGTTCACATCTCTTTCATCCGGCGCGATGTTGAAATCTCCCGCGAGGATCAGTTTCTCGCTCTCCAAGTCGCTTGAGCCGAGCTTGGCCAAGAGACGGTCCATCCACGCCTGCTTGTACTGGTATTTGTCGTCTTCCACCGTGCGGCCGTTGGGGAAATAGGCGGAGATGACACGGATGCCGTTCACCGTGGCGGCGATGAGGCGCGCCTGGTCGCCCTCGATATCGCCTCCCATGCCGCGCTCAACGTCCTCCAGCGGGGTTCGGCTGAGAATAGCCACACCATTATAGGTCTTCTGGCCCCACGTCGCCGCGTGATAGCCGACTTCCAACATGGCTTCGAACGGGAAATGATCGTCCACCACCTTGGTTTCCTGCAAACAGACGACATCAGGAGTGGCGTCCTTCAACCAAACGAGGAGCCGCTCTTCGCGGGCGCGAATGGAGTTGACGTTCCAGGTGGTTATGAACATGGGCAGTTATTCTGACGATGAAGTGACGAGTATGTTGTGCGTCGTGTGTTGTCCGTAGGAATATTTTAGACCGCCTGACCGCCTGACCGCCAGTACCACCTTACCGCTCTACCGCCTTAACCCCCACCACCACCCGCGTCCTCTCCCACTCCAGGACCATCAGTACCGAGTCACCGTCAGATTCGGCCGAGATGGTGAACGTCTCAAAATAGTCCGCAGTCGTATCCGCCGAAACAATACCCACGCCCACGTCCTTGTCACGGGTGCCGCTCCGCAGGTCATTTCCCCAATGGGTGACCGATTCGGTGATGAACAAGCGCCACTGGCTGGTGTCCGGAATGCTATACAATGAATAGCGGCCAGGCGCCAGGCGTACACCGGCCAGTTCGATCGTTCGATTGGTATAGATCCGGGTCGGCTCGTTGGCCCCGGTGCGCCACAGTTGCCGGTAGGGAATCAATCCGCCGAACACTACCCGCTCTCTGGCGGATGGTCTGCCGTAGCACACGCGGACGGCGCCATCCCCCACTTCGAACGTGGTCGAGGCCAGGGGACTGGCGCGCTCCTCCCAGAACGGGCTGGTGAAGTCACGTAGGCAGGGGCCCAGCACCACCGTCGTCGGTACCAAGGTGATCCCAGTGACGACGAACGCGGTGAGTCCAGTGAGTCCCAGGACCAGTATTGGCCAAACGATGAGTCGAATCATTCCGTCGTTGGTTGAAGTATCCGAAAACTAACAGGGGCGAAAGCCGACGCCCGCCCATCACTCTGCCTTTAGCGCAGTCACCGGATCCACACTGGTAGCCCAGCGAGCCGGAATGGCGCTGGCCAAGCCGGCCACTAGAACGATCAAGACCGCCACCACCCCATATACCGGCGGATCGGCTGGTTGAGCAGCAAATAAAGGCGCAGCGGCCGTAGTTAGCCCGAAGGCGAGCGCCGCGCCAATGGCCAGGCCCACGACCGCCAGGCCGAGCCCTTCACCCAACACCATGCCCACCAATCGAGTGGGTTCGGCGCCCAAGGCTACCCGTATGCCGAGTTCGTGGGTCCGCCGCCTAACCGAGAAGACCAGGAGGCCATACAACCCGACGGCTGATAACAGCAGAGCAACCGCCGCGAAGGCAGCCAACACGGTGAGGACGAAGCGGGTTGGAGCCTTGGCCGCAGACACGAAATCGCCGAGGGGGCGGAGATCGCGGATGGGGAGTTCCGGGTCCAAACGCGCAACTACCGATCGCACGCCCGCTGCCACCGAAAGCGGATCACCCGACGTTCGGATGGTGTAGTCCATCAGCTCGCCTGACCAGAAGCGATGCGGCACATAGACCGTTGACGGATCGTCTCGAGTGGGATCGGTGTAGCGAACATCGTCTACCACGCCGACCACTTCGGCCAGCACCCGCTCCCCCGATTGCAGACCGAAATGTGGCCCCAATACCCAGAGACTGTTTCCCACGGCCATGCCGTCGGGCCACAGTGACTCCCCCAGCCGGCGATCGACCACCACGACCGGGTCGGTGCCTGGGGCGTTGTCGGCATTGGTCAATAGCCGCCCGGCAATGAGCGCTACGCCGACGGAGGCATGGAATCCCGGCATGATCGGTCGATAGATGGCGATCCTGTCTCCCCATTCCTCTAGCGCGTCCTCGGCGGTATACGTCGACCTGGCGTTTTCGCTATCTCCACTGAAAGGAACGGGCGTGACGCCGCCGACTTGCTCTACACCAGGGACAGCTTGCAGGGAATCGCTCAGTCGGTCGAAGAAATCAGCCCTGCTGGTCATCGTAGGGTAGGCGAAGAACGGCAGTGCCACCCGGAGCGTGAGAACGTCCTCGCTGCTAAACCCCGGATCGGCATCGATCAGTCGAGCGAATTGCTTCAGCACCGCCCCGGCGCCGACCAACAACATCACTGATGCTGCGACCTGCAGAACTACCAGCACCCGTCGGGAAGATGCCAACCTTCGGCGGCGGTATGGGGCACGGCCCCCCAGAGTGGCCGCCGGGCTGGTGTGCGACACCTGAAGCGCCGGTATGAGCCCGACCACCAGAGTCATCACTCCTGTCAGGCCGGCCCCGAATCCCAAGGCTCGCACGTCGAGTGACAACTGATCCAGCCGCGGTACCGTGAGCGGCCCCGTGGTTCGGATTACCTCCAACCCGAGCGACGCCAGGACCAAGCCGACCGCCGCACCGGCCACGGAGATGAACAGCGCCTCGAGCATTCCCTGGCGCAGGAGATGCCATCGACTGCCCCCCAGGGCAGTGCGCAGTGCCAGCTCTGTTCCTCGGGACGTGCCTCGTGCCAACACCAGGCCGGCCACGTTGATGGCGGCTACCAAGAGCACCAGAATGACCGCGGCGAACAGTCCCATCAGCGGTCCGGTGACGTGTTTCACGGTCTCGGTCACCAAGGGAACGGCCTCGATGGTGAATCCCACTGCTGCGTGCCCCGGAGATGAACCACGACGTGCGGCCGTCAGGTTGTCCAGCTCCCCTTGGGCTTCTTCCAGACTCGTCCCGGTTGCCAATCGGCCCAGCGCCACCATCGACCCGTCAGGTCCCGGCGCCATGTCGGCCAAGGGGAATGGCCATAAAGTCCACAAATCGGCCTCGGCAAGGACGTCTCGGTCGGGAGGCATGTGCAATCGGAACCCACGCTGCGCCACACCGATGACTCTGAACGTCTGGCCGTTCGCATGTAGTAGGCGACCGATCACGGCAGGGTCGGCGCGGTATCGCCGGAGCCACATGCTGTGGCTGAGGATCGTAGGAAGTGGACGCTCCGACGTGGCCTGTCCCTCAAAGACGCCGGGATCTACCAACACCTGGTCCGATGCCCGGAAATTTCGCCCAATAACCGGGTCGACCCCCAAAACCTCGAAGAAATTGGGTGTGACCCAAGACAGCACTACTTCGACCGGCTTGCCCTCGCCCGTGAGATTGGTGCTCGTCGCGAAGATGCTTACCACGCCGCTGAGGTTGGTGACGTTGTCTTGCAGGTAGCGCACGTCGGGACCGGCGAGTGCCGCCCGTTCGATGCTGCGCTCTGTCATCCGGTTCCACAGGATGACCAGTCGCGCCGGGTTTCTATAGGGGAACGGCTCTAGTAGGACTTGATCGACCACGCTGAAGACGGCCGTCGTGGCTCCGATGCCAAGGCCCAAGGTGACTACGGCCGTGGTGGTGAACGCCGGCTGATGAGCCAGGCGGCGGAGCGCCAGTTTGAACTCGGCCGCCGCTCCACGCATCCGCGCAGCCGAGTCACTCGGTTCTCCCCATCCTGGCCTGCCGGTGAGCCGGGCGAATCGTGTGCTGAGGCGGAACCAAGAGTAACGACCGCCCAGGCGGAGCGCCTGGGCCCAGAACCATCTTCGGGCAGGTACGCCCCCAACGCCGAGGTCGTCGAATTCTTCGAGGAGATCGCCGATGACGGCGTCGCGGGCGGACCGGGGAAGGAGGCGCTCGAGCAGCCACACCGCGACGACAGGGGGCCGGACCGGCCGTGGATTCATAACTGTTCGCTCAATGCCTCTTCGATGCCGGTCCACAGATTCAGCAGCGCCTTACGCGATGCCCGAAGCGCTTCCATCCCCGCCGGCGAAACGGCAAAGTACCGTCGCGGCCGGCCACCACGTTCCGCGGTGGAGTCGCCCGTGACTGAAGTGACGAGTCCCTTGGCCTCGATGCGGTCGAGAGTAGTGTAGAGTGCACCACGTGCTACGTCCCGACCGGTCCGCGCCTCGATCTCCTCTCGGACTTTCACCCCGTACGCCTCATCGCCCAACTGGACGATAGACAGCAGGACCATTTGTTCGAATTCGCCGAGAAACATCGTGTGACTCCCAGTGATGCAAGGAGAAGCTAGCAAGCGGTCGTACTCCGCACTCCTACAACATACAACGCGCCTCTACTCGCTCTTCAAAGCTTCAAGCGGATCAACCCGAGATGCTCGAAGCGCGGGGATCAAGCTCGCGCCCAAAGCCACGGTCAGAAGGAGGGCGGCGATGGTCGCGTACGTTAACGGATCTGTGCCTGCCACTCCAAACAGCAAGTTGCTCATCGATTCTGAAAGCGCTACGGCTCCGACCAGCCCCAGAGCCACACCGATCACTCCCAGCTTCAGACCCATGCCCAGCAGGAGCTTGATCACGTGGCCTGGTTCGGCGCCCAGGGCCAGGCGGAGGCTCAACTCACGGTGTCGTTGTCGCATGGCGTAGGAAATGACGCCGTAGAGTCCGATCGATGCCAGCACCAAGGCCACGGCGGCAAACACGCCCAGCAGGGTCATGGCGAATCTGGTCGGGGCCAAGGCTCGGTCGACGTACTTGGCGAGCGGAATGAGGTCCATGACCGGGACGTCGCTACCCACTTCCCTGGCGATCTCCCGTATCTGGGGCGCCAACACCATCGGGTCCCCTACGGTCCTCACCGTGTAGCCCATCTGGTACCCGTTGGTGAACGATTGGGGGAGGAAGATGGTTTCCCGGCCATCACGGCTCAGGTCGACGAACCGTATGTGATCCACTATGCCGACGATCTCGACCGTCGCGGCACTGCCGCCGGCCAGGGTCGAGTCGGCGCGCCCAACCACGAGTTGCTGACCAATGGGATTCTCGCCCGGGAAGGCACGTTCCGCCATGACCTGGTCGATGATGGCGACCGGGTGGGCTTCAGGGAGATTGTCACGGGCGTCGAAGGTGCGCCCGGAAAGGAGCGGCGCCTTGACGGTCTCGAAGAACCCGGGCATGACCGCGCGGTAGTCGGCTTCGTTCTGTTCCCACGCCGCGTCATCACCGGCCGAGCGGGCGTAGGGACCCGACCCGAACTGGCCGGTACTGGACAGCGGGAGCGGATTGACGCCACCGGCCGAAACTACACCGGGGAGCTCGTCCAGTCGCCGGTCCATCTCGCGGAAGAAGCGAGCCCGGCTGTCCCCTCCGCGGTAGGCCCACACCGGAAGCGAGAAATGAAAACTGAGGACATTGTCGCCGTCGAATCCCGGACGGACGTTGGCCAATTGGGACAGGCTTCTGAGCATGAGGCCCGCGCCGACCAACAACACCACCGACACCGCCACTTCCAACACGATCAGACCGTGCTGCAGCCGGTGCCGCGAGCGGCCGGCGGTTCCGCCGCGTTCCTTGAGTGCCGATGATAGATCGGTCCGTGTCGAGTGCCACGCGGGAACCACGCCGAACACTCCGACCGCTGCTAGAGACGCCAGCAAGGTGAACCCGAGCGCCGCAGGATCTATCGACACGCCTTCGACTCGTGGGAGATCGCTGGCCTGCATCGCCAACAGAAGGTCGATCCCCATATACGCCAGCCCCAGCCCGAGGATGGCACCGCCGAGCGCCAATACCATGCTTTCCGTCAGGAGCTGGGCGATCATGCGGCGCCGGCCGCCACCGAGGGCCGCACGAATAGCCACTTCCTTTTCGCGGCTCGCCGCTCGCACCAACAGGAGATTGGTGACGTTGACACAGGCGATGAGCAGCACAAAGCCCACCGCGACGAACAGCGCCAGCAGCAACGGTCGGATATGGCCGACGGCTTCTTTGTGCATCGGCGCGATGGTGGTCCGGAGATCGGCCAGCTGGTGTGTCTGGTACTGTTCCCGTAGCCGCGCCGTCACGGCATCCATGCGATTCTGCGCTTGGGCCATGGTAATGCCGGGCCGCAGCCTGGCCATGACGGTAATGATGCCGGACGGGACCCGGGGCATGGTGCGCAGATCGACCGGCCACACCGTCCAGATGTCTACGTCAGTGGGGAGCGCCGCGTCGGGTGGCATGAACAGGCGGAATCCTTCGGGCGCCACGCCGATGACGGTCATGACCTGGCCATTGGCATGAATGGTACGCCCAAGCACTTCGGGCGATGCTCCGTACCGCTGTTGCCACAGACCGTGGCTCAGGATGACCGGAAGTGCCGGCGGAGGTGTGTCTGGGTTGCTGAACTGCGATAGGTCGAAACTCTGGACGTCGTCCTCGGTGAAGTCTCGACCGATGACCGGCACCGCCCCGAACATGTCAAAGAACGTGGGGGATACCCAGGACAGCGTGACCGCCTCGGCGTCGCCGTCACCCGTGAGGTTTGTGGTGGTGGCGAAGGTACCCACCACGTTGTCGAACACATCGGAAGCTTGCTCCGCGTAGTCCATGAAGTCGGGGCCTGAGACGGCCGCCTTGGGGACGTTGGTGAGCCGGTTCCAGATGAGCGCCAAGCGGTCAGCGTCCGCGAAGGGTAGCGGGCGCAACACCACGGTGTTGACCACGCTGAAGAGGGCGGTGTTGGCGCCGATGCCGAGGCCCAGGGTCAGGACCGCCACGGCCACGAAGGCCGGGGATTTGGCGAGCGACCGGAGGGCCATCTTCAGGGTGTGTCGCAGTTGGTCGAGCATGGGAGCGGCTCCTTGTTGCCTACATTGTAGTCAATACTACTACAATGTAGGCATGGGTCAAGTGCCCATCCATCACCCATACCCATTCGCCTCCGTCCATGTCACTTTGATTACAGGGCCATTCCGTGCCTTCACCCGCGCGTACCAACTATCGGTCCATGACCCCTTAACCAAACGGTGCCATGACCCACCCACTACTCGCCGCCTACCCCGTCACCCTCAGCATCCCTGTCCAGTGGGGCGAGTTGGACGCCTACGGCCACATCAACAACACGGTGTTCTTCCGCTGGTTCGAGGCAGCCAGGATCGAGTACCTCACTCGCTCGGGGATGGTGAGGACCATGGAGCGGGACCAGGTTGGTGCCATTCTCCACTCTACCAGTTGCCGGTTCCGCCGCCCGGTGTTCTTTCCCGACACAGCCGAGGTCGGCGGCCGCGCGTCCGATGTTGGCGACGATCGCTTTGCTATGGACTATCTGGTGGTCTCGCGTGAACAGGATGCGGTAGTCGCTGAGGGAATCGGCCTCATCGTCTGCTACGACTACGCCGCGCATGCCAAAGCGCCGCTGCCCCAAGACGTGCGCCGCGGTATCGCTTCGCTCGAGGAAGCGGTCGGAAACAAGCCCGCATGAATGTCTTGCCGGATATCGCCGAGGGGATCGACAGCCTCATCGCCTGGCGGCGGGAGTTCCACCGTCGGCCGGAACTCGGTCTCGAGGTGCCCGAGACCGCCAAGGTCGTGGCGGACCGGCTGAGATCGTTCGGAGTGGATCAGGTGATTGAAGGCGTCGGTGGCCACGGCGTAGTCGGGGTCATCGAACAGGGTGAGGGACCGACCGTGGCTCTCAGGGCGGACATGGACGCCCTTCCCATTCTGGAGACGTCGGGCCTGCCGTATGCTTCGGAAACCGCAGGGCGTATGCACGCCTGCGGCCACGATGGGCACACCACCATGCTGCTGGGGGCCGCCCGTTCTCTGGTCCAGCGCCGTGGGTTTCGCGGCCGGGCCGTCCTGGTGTTTCAGCCTGGCGAGGAGACGCTGGAGGGCGCGCCGGCGATGCTCGACGACGGGGTGCTCGATCGCTTCGGGATCGAAGTCATCTATGGGATGCACAATCTTCCCGGCGGTGATGTGGGGACCATGCGTGTTCCTGACGGGGCGGCCCTGGCGTCGAGCAATCGATTCACCATCCTGATCCGGGGCGCCGGCGGCCACGCCGCGCTCCCGCAACTGTGTCGCAACCCGATCGACGTGGCAGCGGCCATCGTCGTCCAACTGCACCAGCACTTCCAGCGCGACGCCTCACCGGGGATCGTCCTGGCCCTGACCAACGTGGGCGCCGGAGCCGGGGTGTACAACATCATTCCCGACGAAGCGCGTCTCGAAGGGTCACTCCGCTTTCTCGATCCCGGTATCGCACGATCTATCACCGTGGAGATGGAAGAGCTGGTCACCGCCGTTGCCGCCGATCAGGGGGTAACAGCCGACCTCATCGTCGAGCCGTTGTGCCCGGTCACCAGGAACCATCCCGTCCAGGCGGCCTATGCCAGGGATGTCGCCGGCATGCTAATGGGCGACACCGCCGTCACGGAAGGCGAACCGCTGATGGCCTCGGAAGACTTCGCCTTCTTTCTCGAACGGCTGCCCGGTGCGTTCGCCTTCATCGGCAACGGCGATACTCGGCCACTGCACAACTCGTCCTACGACTTCAACGACGAGATTCTGGGCCTGGGGGCGAGCTATTGGGTGCGCCTGGTGGAAGAAGGGGGCGGTATTTCGTGACCCTCCCCCCGAATGTGGCAACCCGCCTCCAACAAGGCGTGGTCATCCCGGCGCACCCATTGGCGTTGGACGCCCGGCGGCGGCTCGACGAACGACACCAACGAGCCTTGACCCGGTACTACCTCGCCGCTGGAGCCGGCGGGCTGGCGGTAGGCGTCCACACCACCCAATTCGAGATCCACGATCCCAAGGTTGGCCTGCTACGGCCGGTGCTGGAACTCACCGCGCAGACCGTCAAGGAAACGCGGCGCCAGGCGCCCATTCTGGTAGCCGGCGTCATCGGCACCACCAAACAGGCCGTGCGTGAAGCTGGCATGGCGCGCGACCTGGGCTATCACCTGGCCCTGGTAAGTTTGGCCGCCTTTCCCCGTGCTGGTGCCGCCGCTTTGGTGGAACACATGCAGCGCGTGGGTCAGGTTCTGCCGGTGATGGGCTTCTACCTGCAGCCGGCGGTTGGCGGTCGCCACCTGTCATATGACTTTTGGCGTCGTGCCTTGGAAATCGATTCCATGGTGGCCATCAAGGTGGCGCCGTTCGATCGCTATCGGACGATGGATGTGGTTCGCGCAGTGGCCGACTCAGGACGGAACGATGTGGCGCTGTACACTGGCAACGATGACCACATTGTCCTCGACCTCGTTGCGCCCCAGGTCGGACGCCGTACCCGTTTCGTGGGTGGGTTGCTGGGCCAATGGGCCATGTGGACCTCGCGGGCGCCCCGCCTCCTGGCGCGATCCCATTCGGCCACCGATCGCGGGGGGTCGATGCCCCGCCCACTGCTGGTCACGGCGGCCCATCTGACCGACGCCAACGGAGCCATCTTCGATGCGGCCCACGGCTTCGCCGGATGCCTCAGTGGCATCCACGAGGTGCTGCGACGACAAGGATTGTTGCAGGGGACGTGGTGTCTCGACGCGGCTCAGTCACTGTCGCGGGGTCAGGAATCCGAAATCGACAGGGTGTTGGACGCCTACCCACGCCTGCAGGATGACGATTTCGTACGGCGGAATCTCGACAAATGGTTGAGCCACTGAACTACCCTTCAGAATTTCCCGCCCCGCTCCTGGTAGTGGGTTGGTTTCCCCAGCCCCGGTCCACCGTCTCCGACCCAACGACCTACTCGTTCCATCATTTCGTCGAGGCCCACGGTGGGTGCGCCGAACAGCTCGCGGCAACGACTCGCGTTGCTCAATAGTGCTTCGGTGGATTCTCTTCCTTCGAACACCGGCTCTACGTCAAACATGCCACCGAACGCCTCGGCCACTTGCCGCACCGAGATCGTCTCGCCACCGGTAACATTCAGCACCTGAGGAGGAACGCCGCAATGCGCCAAAGCTCGCAGCGCAATTGCGTTGGCATCACGCTGCCAGATGACGTTGACGTGACCCATGGTTACGTCGATTGGCTGGTTGGCTTTGACCTTTTCGGCAATGTCGCGCAGCACTCCGTAACGCGGCTCCACTGCGTAGTTGAGCCTTAGAAGACACATCGGTGTGGACCGAGCCGAGGCCTGGTAGGTCAGTACCCGTTCCCGTCCCAGCGCGGTAACCGCATATTCACCCACAGGCGCCACCGGATCGTCTTCGGTCGAGCCGCCTAGTGCCACCGGCGTCAACGGGTAGACGTTCCCGGTCGAGAAGGCGACGATTCGGCTTGATGCGTAACGGTGCGCCGCCAGCGCCGGTAGGAGCACGTTGGTTGCCCAAGCCAGTTCGGGCTGTGATGAACTGCCGAATTTGTGCCCCGCCATGAGGACCACGTTGGGTGACTCCGGCAGGCCCGCGAGGGCGTAGTCCTCGAGGAGGTCCGCCTGAACCGTCCGGACGCCGGCTGTCTCCAACGATTGGCGCACGGTATCATCGGTGAACCGGGACACGGCCCAAATAGCCCGGGGCGTGTCGGCCGCTTCGGAGGCGCGACGAGCCAGACGACAAAGACTCGGTCCCATCTTACCGGCCGCACCGAGCACCATGAGGTCACCCTGGAGCCGGCGCATTGCGTCAACCAACTCCTCGGTGGGCTGCGCTAGATCGTGCTCTAGCTGGTCGATGCTACGGTCGTCGAAACTTCGTTCCATAGTGGCACGTAATGCCCTGAGTCCACTCCAAGGGAGGGCGCATGAGCAAGTTCATATTCGGCATCGTACTGGCCAAGCTGTGGAAGTGGCTAGTTGCCATTCTCACCAAATTGTGGCCCAAACTGGCCGGTTAATTTCGCGCCACCAAGTGTCAACAAAGTAGTCGCTGATTACCAGATCACGCGCCATGTGGCTGTTTGTCGACGACACCCAAAGCATTCCGGCGTTGGAAGTCTTTATTTTTCAATGACTTCACCCATCCACCAAACGGCACGCAAGATGCTACATCTTACAGCAACTGGCAGTTCGGCGTTAAGGATGAATACACACTGGTTCATCCCGCGGCCGGCCATCACACCAGAGGCTGGAGCCAATGTACCGCATCAAGCTGCAATCCGGCGAAGAATCGGAGTTTAGTTCCTTCGAAGAGCTGTCCTTCGGGATCGGGTCCGGTATCATCGGGCCCGAGGACGAAATCTACCACGCCAAAGCCTCCAAATGGCTGCCTATCGAATCCCATCCCCATTACCAGCGGGCCGCGGCGCAGGTGCCGCCTCCCACCCCGGCGATGGCATCGCCATCTTCGGATGCTCAATCGGGTGTCGCTAAGGGCCACGAATCACCTGAGGACCAAGCTGGTCAGGATCTGATGACCCTGCTCGATCTTGAGGAAGTTGCGGTCTCCGATCCGGGCAAATTGCAAGAATCGGCACCCGCCCCTCAGGCCGATACTGAGGCCGAACCCGCCGAATTGGACCCGATCCAGGCTCAGGAACCCGACGAGCTCGAAACCAACGGGCACCCAACCCAGGCCCATCCCGAAGCCGACGAACTCTATGAGCAACCCGCTGCCGCCGAGGATACGACCGAGTTGGAGGTGCTTGATCCCTCGGCCGAGATGGCAGCCGTTTATGAATCCAACGATGCCCAGGTCGTCGAACCGTCCTCAGATGACCAGCAACCTGGCGAGGAAGCAAGTACTGCGGAACTCGACGTCACCGAGGATTCGGAAACTGGTAGCGGCGACGAGACGGCGGGGGCAGAACCTGCGATGCCTGATGATGACCCCGTCGCTGAGCTGCCCCAACATGACTCCGACACCGACGACGTTGATGAGGAAAAAGCCGAATCGGAATTGGATGATGTCGACGTCGCCACCACTGACGGTTCCAGAGACATGGACTATGTGGCTGCGGAGCACCAAGACGATGACGCTGAGGGAGTTGAAGACTACGACGAAACCGTCGAGGACGAAGAGCCGGTTGCAGAGTCGGCACCTTCAGCCACGCT
>CAXMUQ010000052.1:0-9254 GCA_964196605.1 uncultured Acidimicrobiia bacterium | reverse complement strand
TTACGCTTGGTGTACTTGTCGTCGAGCGCGAACTGGAAGGTAGACAGATCATCCGGCTCGATACCCACGTGGCAGTGGTTGCACCGCACGCCGAGGGCGCTGGCAAAGCCGCGCATGGTGGCCACGAGTCGGCCGAGGCTGATGTCCTGCGGCAGGACCTGGAGATTCGTGAAATCCGCCGGGGGCCATTGCGCTGCCGCACCGGTGGGCGCCGCCATGACGAGCGTGAGGAGGAGGCCAATACGAATTCGGACCGTAGGGGGAAGTGTGAGCATACGCATCCTCCAAGAATTCACTGATGAATGTTGGTGAGCCGCCGTCGAGCCATGGCGTGATCGGGATGGCGCTCGAGTGGGGTGACGCTCGTCTTTTCCTTACGGAGCGGTTGGCAATGAGGTTCAGCCTGGGTGAGATGCGCCACTCAAACGCTCAACGAACCGTGACATCGAACCAGCGTACCAGATCCGACCAATAATCCACCTGGAGGCTATGTCCCGTCCCCGGGTACACGACGTAGCTAAACCGCTTGCCCTCGGCATCGATCAATTGCAGCAGGATCGCCACGCTGGACCGCGCGGGGATGCTAGACGATCATTCCCAACAGTCTGGTGAGCAGCTGCTTGAACGACATGGCCGTCAGCAGAAGTGGCGCGAAGGGGATGGCCAGGACCACCACCAGCCCGATGGTCTGTCTCATGCTGATGGGGAAGGTACGCATCGAGGCCGCCGTATCGTACATGGCGGTGTAATCAGTCACTGACGAAGGATCGGCGGTATCGATCAGCGTGGTTGGGTCCTTCTTTTTCCATCGTTCGGCGAAGGTGTCGGTAATCGAGTCACCGAGCGCCCCGTAATACAGTAACCCACCGATTTTTGCCCGCCGCAGTGGTGAGATGAATACCAGCAGCGGAGTGAGCAAGAGCACGAGCGTGATGGTGACGTAGGCGGCGATCTCGGGCGCAAGTGTACGAAGAGTCTCGCTGGAATAAAGAATGTCATTGCCCATGAACGCCGCTACGATCACTGATCCGGCCACGAACAAGGGCGCGAAAAGGGCCTGGGTGATCACCAACGGACCGAGGCCGGCCGTGCGATCGGGATGCGTGGCCTGGAGCTGAAGGTCGAGCTTGGAGAAGGCGCGGAGGTAGAGTGCCCAGGAGAGGTAGCGCAGCACCCATCGCCAGGTCAGGAACCCGAGGATGGGCATGGCGACCAACATGTGCCACCATCCTGCAGTCGACAAGCCGGCAGCGTCCGCTCCAAACAACCAACTGGTGGCTGCCGCAGCGGTTTGGGCCTCCGCTATGCCCCGCAAACCAATCCATGGCAGCACGAAGGCGATCACCAACATCAACACTTCGAGCAGTCCCGAGTTCTGCTCGTCCATGCGGGTACGCAACTTCTCGGCTGACTGCACCTCATTCTCGGGAACGAGGTTGGTTTCGATAACGTACTTGTGGATCGAAGGTAGTACGCCACTCAGCAACTTCTCGCCCACCAACAGGAGAGGTATGGCGACAAGAAACCGCCCATAGACACTGAGATCCTCGAGAAACGGTACATCCACGGCATCACCCCAGGCGGTGCCGCCGAGGGCCGTGAGCCCGAACACGGGGAGCCAGCACAACCCTGCCAGCACGGGGACGGCGCGACCAATGCGCAGCCCGCTACCGTCGGCCAGACCGATCCGTCTCAGGAAGGCGTTGAACCTTCCGGCTGGTAATGTGGGGGATTCAGCCATGCTCGAAGGTATCGAAAACGAGGATCGTCACAATAGTCAGATTCGGCACTCATAGGTGTTTCCGCATCGAATGCACGCCGATCACGGCGAGGGCCTTAGAGGAGTTGCTCTACCGCCCAACCAAATAGCGTTCGAGCCACCCCATCACCGAAGGAACGTACTCCGGATCACGAGTCCCGGGCGGCCGGTCCAGGGCGTGGCTAGCTCCGGGGCAACACCCGAATCACCACATCATTCCGATCCTCGGTGAACGCCGCACTCAGCGCCGCGACGCTGGGATCGACCGGAACCACCACGTCCAGTTCGCCGAACAGGGCCAAGAAGGGAACATTCAGCCGGGCCCAATCGGCCGAGGGATCGAAGTCGAGTGAGTTGAAGTGCGGCATGGGTTGGTAGTGTTCCGACGGTGGCGGCAGCGCCTGAGGTGGGAAGGAGGTGTCCCCTGCGGCAGGTACATCACCCCGCGCAATTCGACGTCCCCCGACTGGAAGGCAACGCTGTCGCTGCACACTGCCGAGTCCTGCGCGTGCTGTTGGGCGGGAACGGATGCGAGAACGAGAGCAGCGATCAACCAACGGCAAGCGGCACGGACGATCCTTGAAGGAGTCGTCGTCAGGATAACGCGGCAGGTTTACGGGATTGTCTCCTGGGCATTACAGGAGGATCGCAGGCCGGTGACAGGTGGCAAATCAGTCGTCACCGAGCCACCGGCTCGGCCAGTTGCTGCCCGACCCCATATCGCCGCAGGTACCCGCGCACGTCCACCTTCCGGGCCGTGTTGACACTGCTCATCGAGCGCACGGACCCGAAAACGGCGCGCTCCGGCCACCCCCGATCGAACCGGCCCAGCACCCACATGATTCCGCTGTAGGAATTGGGATCACGTCCATCCAGCGCGTACTTGTTGTTGAGTTCTACCATTACATCTAGCGCGTCCCGCGGAGAACTGCTCCACTCGAGGATCTTCTTGCCCCACAGCATGCGCAGGTAGTTGTGTATCACACCCTCCTGAACCAGCTGGTTTTGAGCGGCGTTCCACAACTCGTCGTGGGTACGCGCGTGCTCGAACTCGGCGAGCGTGTAGAGGTAGGGCCGGGGATCCGCGGCGTGGTCGTCCAGCGTCCGGAGCGCCCAAGCGGGCAACGTGTCGAACTGCCGGTAATCCGATTGCAGCGCGGCGCGATTGAAGCCCAGCTCGCGCCAGGTGATCACCTGATCGAGAAAGGCTTCCGCCGAAGGGTCCAGCCCCCACCAGCCGTTCCGTGCACCGGTGGCCTTTGCCGGAATCGTCTCCGGCGTCCAGCCGGCGCCGTCGAGCAGGCGCACGACGATCTCATGCGATGACAGGTGCCCGTAATGTAGGTAGGGCGACAACTCGCTGGTGGCGCTGGCAGACGGGACATTGCGCTCGGCGTCGTATCTCCTGAGACGGTGATCCAGGAAGCGTGTCAGCATAGTTCGAGCAGCTTCGAAACCGCCGATCTGACCGGTCACCGGGACGGCGTGATCAATCGGCAGCCGGGAGACGATGTCGACCGTGCGGGATGGCAAGTCCGCAGGAGGCCAGCGCGACAGGGTGTCCTTCGGAAGTCCGTCCAACGTGGGCAGGTCCACCCCGACCAGAGGGTCGACCGACGGTGCGCGGTCGAGCCATTCGGGGAGCACGCGCTGCAGCTGCCGCCGAAAATGGTACGCGCTGGTGAAGAGCCGATCGGTCAACCTCATGGGCACGACACCGTTGCCGTCGACCGCCTCCATCCGAACCGGTACCAGCGGCGCAACAGCCTCGGTCATCCGTGGCAGAAAGAACCCGGGGAAGTCGTCGGTCACGACGGCGCAGGAGCGTTCCGCCAGGGACACCAGAAGCCCGCTCCCCTGCCCTTCGACATGCTCGATGTACGGGTAGTAGCTGACCGGGTGCCTGGCGAAGTGCTCGGCGTTGGCCCGCATGCCGTCGATGACGAAGGCGTGGTGCCGGTCGCTGGCCCAGCGGTAGCCGGCGCGTAGTGCTTCCAGCACTACCAGTGGCTTGGCCAACTCCCGGGCCAGTGCCACCGCGCGATCCATCGCGTGATTCCACCCGGGCCTGCGGGCGCCCGTCATCCAGTAGAGGACGTACTCTCCCAGCGGATCGATCGGGGCCTCGTGGAGCGTCCGGATCCTGACCAGCATACCGTCGTCAGCCATGGTTACCCCCAGATGGCACTGTAGAATAATCGTCAAGCTTTTAGTTGCTTTTCTATGGACTAAGGAGTATAATATCTAGACATTAATTAGACAACAGTTCGTCGGAGATAGGCTATGCCCCAGCAATACAGCCCCAATAAGGCCTCCCGCAGCGGGATGGTCCTGGTCACGGGAGCCACAGGCTATGTGGGCGGCCGACTCCTCTGGGCCCTGCGGGACCGGATGGTGCCGGTGCGCTGTCTGGTACGGGATCCGTCCCGGCTTCGTCCGATCCCTGGTTTCCACCCGGAGGTCGTGCAGGGGGACGTGCTCGACCCGGGATCGTTGGGCGCCGCGATGGTCGGAGTCGACACCGCCTACTACATGGTGCACTCCATGTCGTCGAGCGGAGACTTCGCCGAGTCCGACCTCCGGGCCGCGACCAACTTCGGGCAGGCGGCGGCTCGCGCCGGGGTGCGCCGCATCGTCTATCTGGGTGGGCTCGGCCAGGGTGACGGTTTGTCCAAGCACCTGGAGAGCCGCCACGAAGTCGGCAGAGTACTGCGAGAGTCGGGGGTACCGGTGATCGAGTTTCGCGCCTCCATCATCATCGGATCGGGTAGCCTGTCGTTCGAGATGATCCGCTCGCTGGTGCGGAAGCTACCGGTCATGATCACGCCCAGCTGGGTTCACACCATGGCCCAACCGATCGCGATCGAAGACGTGGTCGCCTATCTCATGGCAGCCCTGGACGGTGATGCCGGCGAGAGCCGGGTGTTCGAAATCGGCGGGGCGGACCAGGTGTCATACAGTCAGATCATGCGGGAATACGCCGCCCAACAGGGACTCAAACGCTACATGATTCCCGTGCCGTTGCTCTCGCCCTGGTTGTCGAGCCTGTGGCTCGGATTGGTGACTCCGATCTACGCCCGGGTGGGTAAGGCCCTGATCAGCAGTCTACGCAACCCGACCGTCGTGACCGACACGGCGGCATTGGATGAGTTTCCCATCCGCCCGAGCGGTATCCGCGACGCCATCGCCCGGGCACTCCTATACGAAGATCAGGACATCGCGCGGACCCGCTGGTCTGATGCGCTGTCATCGCCCGGCGGAACGCCGGGCATGTTGAGTTGGGGTGGTACCCACTTCGGCTCCCGCATCGTCGATTCACGAGTACGCCGGGTGCCGGTCGCGCCCCGCCAGGCGTTTGCGCCGATCGGTCGCATTGGCGGCAAGGTGGGGTGGTACTACGGCGATTGGCTTTGGCGCCTGCGCGGCTTCATCGACCTGTTGCTGGGCGGGGTCGGGGTCCGTCGTGGACGGCGCGACCCGGACACCCTGCACGTGGGGGACGCGGTCGACTTCTGGCGAGTGAGGGAAGTAGAAGCCCCACGCCTGCTCCAGCTCGAAGCCGAGATGCGGTTGCCGGGCCGGGCGTGGCTCCAATTCGAGGTCGAAGATACGGAGGACGGATCGGTCATCCGCCAGACCGCCATCTTCGATCCGTGGGGACTTACCGGTCTGCTCTACTGGTACGCGCTCTACCCGCTCCACGCGCTGATCTTTCGGGGCATGCTGAAGAGGATCGCGCGGGTAGCCTCTATCAACGAGAACGAATATCACGAGGGCAACGACCCCGCGGTACCTGAGGGCCAGTCTAGCGTTATCGCGACCTGACCAGCATCGGCAGCCCGCCCCTGGGAGCGAGCGTCACCCCGGGATCAACTTCCACTCGATGGCCGGGCACACGCTGCAACCGAAACCGCCGGACCACGGAACTCATGACGATCGCCGCCTCCACCATGGCGAAGTGATTGCCAATGCATTGATGGGCGCCGCCGCCGAACGGAAAGTAGGCGAACCGGGGTCGGGCTCTCACCGCCTCGCGCTCGAACCGGCTGGGATCGAACCGATCCGGTGCCGGCCACCACTCAGGGTCTCGCTGAGTCACGTACGGGCTCATCACCACGAGGCCACCGGCAGGAATCCGAGTGCCGTCCATCACGTCGGCCCGTTTGGCACGCCGGGAGATGATCCAGGCCGGCGGATACAAGCGCAATGTCTCGGCGAATACCTGGCCGTGCAGCGACAACTGCATCAGGTCCTGCACCGTGGGAACGTGCTCGTCCGGGATGTGCCCCGCTTCCACCGCCAACTCACCATCCACGTCTGGTGCTCCGGCCACCAAGTGCCAGGTCCACGACAGCGCGCTCGCCACGGTCTCATGGCCGGCGATGATCATGGTGAGCATCTCGTCGCGCAACTGGCGGGCGGTCAACTGCTCCTCGGCGTCGACCGTCATCAAGCGGGCCAGCAGATCGGGCACACCGGTGTCGGGATCGACGGCCTGACCCGAGGCACGCCGGCGCTCAATGGTGGCGTAGATGAGCTGGTCGAGCACGGCAAGCGATCGATCGAACGCCCGCCGCCGACTCGTCGGTAGCCAGCGAGGCACCAGTCGCAGAGTGCGGGCACGATGCATGATGGCATGCAACACGGTCATGGTGGCCCGGGATATTTCCTCGGCCTGCGTGCCCACCTCGACCCCAAAGAGGGCCCTGACCACGATGTCCAGCGCCACGTGCAGCATCTCGGCCGACATGTCTACCGGAGCATCACTGCCGGCATGCCGTTCCAGTCGCGACACCAGCCTCCCGGCGCTGTGGTGCATGAACGGTACGAAATCCTCGATGCGATCCCGATGAAACGACGGTTGCTCTACTCGGCGCCGCCAGAGCCACTCGGGACCATCCATGGTCAACAACCCCGCTCCGGTGATCTCTGCCAGCAGCCGATATTGGAAGGTGTGCTTGTCGAAGTTGTCCGGATGACCGACGAGCACGTGCTCGACATCGTCGGGGTGGCTCAGCAATGAGAATCCGAGTCGCCCCAGGCCGAACCGACCTACCCTACCGCTGGTCGCGGCAAACTCGCGGAAGTATTCGTGGGGTCGTTGTTGCAGAACTCGGAGATCGTCCAGAGCCATCATTTCAGGAAGACCCTGGCATGGTGGTCGACAGCGCTCCACTGGGGCGTCGGCCAGCCGTGCGGAGCACGGCGAACGGCACCCGCACCAACGCCAGCCCTTGAACGACCATCAGGTTGGTGATCAGAAAGAAGACGGCCTCCTCGATCGGAAGACCGAAAAGATGCCAACCCGTGGTGTACTGCGGAGAGATCTCCCAAATGCCCAATCCGATGGCCAAGCGATCGCAGATCCACAAATACACGGTGGGGACTCCGATACCGAGCAACACGTCGCGGCGTTGGGCCCAGAGGTAGGATGCCCCAACTCCCCATTGTAGAAGGATGATGGGAACGGCCCACACGACGATGAGCCCCAGATACCGCCCATGCTCCGTGGCGAGGGCACCGGCCCCGGCAACGATCAGTGCCAGGGCGAGGATCAACCCGACACGGCCGGCCGACGATGGCGGGGTCGAGTCGACGACACTGCCACGGATGGCGAAGTACCACATTCCCGTCAGCAACGGCTGGAGCACGAAGAACAAGTACTCCTCGATGGGCACCCACCCGATGGTACCAATGACGCGATCGGGACCGTAGTCCCAAATGCCGGCGGCGACCAGGTAGTTGTCCCATGGCGTGGTGTAGACCACGGCCAGCACCACCATCACCCCGAGCCAGACACGATCGCGCGCGGTCACGGCCCCTCGCCTCCAGGCCGCCAGAGCGGTCAGTATGAGCGCCGGGAGGATGAACACGAGGTGGAATTCGAGGTAAGTCACGCGCCGGCCCCTGTTACGACTGTTCGTCCAGCCAGGCGCGATAGTGTGGGGCCGGGTCGGTCGCCAGGAGTTCTAGCCGAAGCGACTCGGCCCTGTCGGAATCGTCCTTTTCGAGCGTGGCCCATATCCAGATTCGAGCTTCAATCAGCGGGAGCCCACACTCGGGAGCGCGGGACAATCGGTCCGCCAACGCCTGGAACCGGGGCATCGCCGCGTCGGTGCCACCGCCGAGGATACCGGGACGGTAGAGGTACGACTGACCGGCGACCAACTGCACCCATGGGTCGTCCGGGGTCTTCCGTTCGGCCGCCTCCAACAGTCGGATTGATCGGCCGCCATACTTCGGCTTCTTGAACAACCCGGCCGCCTGCGCCCGAAAGCCCCACATGGCCGACAGCAATGCCAGTTCCCTGGCACCGGCATCCTGCTCCAGCTTGTCCGGGATATGCTCGAGGAGTGACAGATCGCCCGTCAGCGGCACCAGCCGATAGAGTGCCATCAAGGAATCCGCCACGGTGGTCGACTCGATGTACAAGCGATGCAACGCCGTGGTGTCATCCTGCGCAAACGCCGCCTGGATGCCGCCGGCAAAGCACAGACCAGTCAGGAACAGCTCGATCATGCCGGCACGATTTCAGTGGATCGCGCCATCAGTCGGCGGTCGCGGAAGCCATCGCCCGGGCGGGCGCCGGCTGATTCACTACGGCGGCCCCCTCGAACCTCGCCAACAACCCGTTAATGACCTGGCGCAGTTGGTGTCGTCCGGGGCACTGCGGCACCGCGCGGAGCGCCAGACGTCCATGACGGCGGAGCCGGGCCAGTGACTGGCGACGACCTTCCAGGTGGGCCACGTTGGGCCGCCCGAGGACAGCGTCTTCCTGCTCCGGCCCGGCCGCGTCTTGCAGGTCGTCGGCCGTTTGGTAGGCCAACCCGAGATGGTGACCCACCGCCCGCCACGGAGCGGGATCGTGACCGTTGGCCACCGCCCCCAACATGGCAGCGGCTTCGAACAACGCCGCGGTCTTGGCCGTGTGATAGCGCTCCAGCTCGACCTCGGATTCGCTCTCCCATCCCTGCCCCGCCACCAGCCCGTTGGGCGCGCCGCCGGCCGTGGCCAGCAGCATCGACATGCGGCCGGCCCGCTCGGCGTGCTGCCCCGCGATGGTTCCGATGGCGTGGAAGCCGCCGAAGATCAACGCGTCGGACGCCAGGATGGCCAGCGCATCACCGTGTTTGGCGTGCACGGCCGGTCGATCCCGCCGCCGCTCGGCATCGTCGAACGCTGGGAGATCATCCTGCACCAGTGATGCGGAGTGGATCAACTCCAGCGCCACCGCCGCGGCGTCGGTGACTTGTGGCGCGTTCTCTCCGACGGCCTCGGCCACGGCGTGACACAACGTCGGCCGCAGGCGGTGGCCGGCGGGAAACACCGCGTCGTGAATGGCCCGTGCCAGCTTGGGCGGGCACCCCTCATGGGTCAGCCCTCCCACGGCCAGCCGCAGGGATGCCTCGATGCGTTCCTTCCGCGGTGTGCGAGCGGGAAGGTAGATCGTCGGCGCCTTCGAAGGGGCCGCTCCATTGCCGGCCACGGCGGTGAC
>CAXMUQ010000051.1:0-4381 GCA_964196605.1 uncultured Acidimicrobiia bacterium | reverse complement strand
CCCCCACCAGCAACCCACAGCCTACGCCGCACAGACGACAGGGAGTTCGCTTCCATGCTGGGACCGGGTGCTTGTCGTTCGGGGGGGTCCTGCTCTCGGCGTGCGCCACACTGGCGTTAAGATTGGAACCGGCGGTGGCCGCCGACGCGACAGCCACCCTCCTCAAGAATGCCCTCCGGTCGACTGGTCTCACGCGAAGCTCCAAGAAGGAATGATTCGATGACTCAGTACTTCAGGTGGCTAGCCGGAATTGCTCACATGATGTCAGCGGCAAGTGGGGCCGTGCGGCCCTGTGGGCCGATGATTGCGAATGGATCAAGTGATCAAGGTTTCTGCAAAGTTTCTGCAAAAGGTTGGCACTAGTCCGATTAAGCGGTTTGGAATAAAAGATGAACCTTTCTTCATTTTTGGCACATCCCTCCCGCCGAGCCCACTCTGGGTGATGCCTCCGGAGTAGCCGCGTGTGGCAGCAGAACTCAGTAGATGGAATTCGGTGTGCGGAATGCGGTGAAGTGTCGTCACGCGACCTACTGGAGCCTACCCTAGTAGGAATGCAGAGCGGCCCACGTCAGTAACTGAAACGCGGGCCGCTGATTCTTGGCCCATTCGGGCGTTGGGATGGTTGCAGTTTGGTAACGTGCTCGGTGCAGTCGACTACTCCTGGCTTGAAGTGTCGCTCTGTTGGGTTCGGCTAGTTAACCAGCCCTCTACTAATCGGAAGGCATAGAACGTAAGCGCCATGACCGCAACGCCCACGAGCAGGGCAACTCGATAATCGGTGATGTGTGGCACGTAGTAGCTCCTCTTCAGTGGTTGGCTATGCAATCAAAACTAGTCGGGTGCGTCGCCTCCAGGAAGTTCATGGTGAGCTTGGATAAGGTTGTTGATGCCTTCTTCGCACGGCCTTCATGGTTTTCTTAGAATTTGAAACTGACCATGGCGGCGGAGGGGAACCACACGCCATCATCGACCGTAAGTTGTGAGCGGTGCCCGAGACAATTCCGTGCAAGATGGATACCGACGTCCAAGGCTAGCTGCCGGAAACACCGTGTGCCGAGCGATTTGTTCCTCGGTGGCCTAACTGGTCAGGCGCTGGGCCGTGGCGGAATGGCCATTGTGTACCTGGCTCAGGACCCCAAGACCGCAGGCTTCGCCGTGATGCCTTTCGGGCCAGCGTCGGAACACACGACTACCACTACGCAGCGTCCGCCCGTCCGGCTGCCCGCTGCCGAAGCTACCAATCGTCACGCGCCGGCCGCATCTCTTTCTCCCGCTCCACCCGAACCGGAATGTCCAGCGCCGTAGTGCCCCACTGAAAGCGAATCACGGTTTCATCCACAGTGACCAACGGAAAGCTGAACGTCAGCACCTCTAGGTACTCCAACTCGAATGGTTCGAGTTCGACTTCCAACACGTCCTTCCCTTCCGGATACGGTAGGTGAAATACGTCGGCCGCGCTGGAGAAGATCACCCGCCACGGATCGGTGTCGGGCGTGAACCAAATGCTGTAGCTCCCCGCCTCCAGCGAATGGCCGTCGATCCACACGTCCTTGGAGAACTCCACCGTGGTGGACGCGTCTGATCCAGGCGTCCATGGCGAGTGGTACACCGCCCCGCCGTCGCCGAACAACTGCCGCCCCCGCGCTACCGGCCGTCCATAGCGAATGCTGATGTCAGTGGTATTGACCGTCTGGCTGACCGTGGCCCGCTGGCTGCGCTTGACGTAGCGCTGCCCGTGGAGACTCGGCGTGAAGACCCCGACAGCGGTAACCATGGTGAACCCGGCTAGTATCAAACGCATGGACAACGCCTTGTGGATGAGGTGGTGTCCTTACGCACGCAGAGGGACCGAAGATTCCGCTCCGGCGTTACGGCGGTAGCGGCGTTGAGAAACAGGTCTGTGCACTCAGCCACTGATGCTAGCTGCTCGCCCAATGCAGGGTCGCTCCAACCGCTCGACGCCATCCCCCTAGTGCCGCTTCGCGCTCCACTGCCCCCATCTTGGGCTCGAACCGGTCGAACTTCCGACCCGCCAGAAAATCGTCCACCGAACCCCACACATCGAGCGCCAGCCCGGCCAGGCCGGCGGCGCCGAGCGCGGTCGTCTCCACCATGTCTGGGCGCTCCACAGGAATATCCAACACGTCGGACTGGAACTGCATCAGCCAATTGTTGTTGCTGGCGCCGCCGTCGACGCGCAGCGTCTCGATCGTCATGTCCTTATCGGAGTGCTGGGCGTCGGTCATCATGGCGGCGAGGAGATCGCTGGTGGAGAACGCCATGGCTTCGAGCGCGGCCCGCACCAGGTGAGCCCGCGACGTGCCACGGGTAATGCCGGTAATTGTCCCCCGCGCCTCCGACTCCCAGTGGGGCGAACCCAGCCCCACGAATGCCGGTACAAAGTGCAAGCCACCGGTATCCTCCACGCTCCGCGCCATGGCTTCTGTTTCCGACGCATCGCCGATCAGTTGCAGCCCATCCCGGAGCCACTGTACCGCCGCACCAGCGATGAACACGCTCCCCTCCAGCGCAAAGACCGGCTCGCCCTGAGGGCCACACCCGAGAGTGGTGAGCAGCCCGTTCTCGGAGTGGGGCCGGTCGTTCCCCGTGTTCATCAGCAAGAACGCCCCGGTGCCGAAAGTATTCTTGGACTGGCCGGGATCAACGCACCCCTGACCGAACAAGGCGCCTTGCTGGTCGCCCACCAACCCGGCGATGGGTAGGCTGTGGCCCAGGACATCCGCATCGCTCTCGCCCACTACACCGCTCGACGGAACGACTTCGGGCAACAGTTCCCGGGGAACTCCGAACATCTGCAACAGGGTGTCATCCCAGGTCCGCTCTTCGATGTTGTACAACAACGTGCGCGCCGCGTTGCTGTAGTCGGTAACGTGGACTCGACCACCGGTGAGCGAAGCCACCAACCAGCTCTCGATGGTGCCGAACGCCAGCTCACCCCGTTCGGCGCGACTCCTGAGGTCGGCATCCCGCAACATCCATTCGAGCTTGGTGCCGGAGAAGTACGGATCCAACATCAAGCCGGTGCGTTGGCGGACGTCCTGCTCGACACCGGCCGCCTTGAGTTCTCGGCAACGCTCCGCCGTGCGTCTGTCCTGCCACACGATGGCGCGGGACACGGGACGGACCGTGGCCCGGTCCCACACCACGATCGTCTCCCGTTGATTGGTGATTCCGATGCCGGTCGGAGTTTCCCCTGCTACGGCCATCGCCTCCTGTGCCGCTTCGAGCGTCACCGCCACGATCTCTTCGGCGTCGTGTTCCACCCACCCCGGCTTGGGGAAGTACTGCGTGAATTCGCGGTAACCGCGGCCCAGTACCGTACCATCCTGGTGAACGACAAGCGCCGTAGTGCCGGTAGTGCCCTGGTCGAGTGTGAGGATAGATGGCATTGGGAGTAGTTGAAAAGGAAGAGTAAGGACGTAGTGAAGTTACAGCCCGCCCGCCTGACCGCCATACCGCCTGTCCTCGCTGCTACCTGCCCCCGCTGCCCTCGCTGTCACTACCGCCCCACCCGCGCCACTAGAAGCCCGGTAACAATGAACACCGTCCCCCCGAGTTGAAACATCGTCGGACGTTCGGCCACCACAATGGCCGCAACCAGAAGCGCCACGACAGGAATGAGAGACAGGAATATTCCGGTCCGGGATCCACCCAGCACGTTCAGGGCGTAGTTGAACATGACGTATGCCGTACACAGGGCCAACAATGTGGCGTAGGCCGTGCCGCCCCACGCCAACGGACTCACGCTGGTCCAATCGAACCTCCAGGTGGAGCCGGCGCCGATCAGTACCAGAATCGGGGTTCCCGTGATCATCGTTAGAGCGGTGAGCCGCAGTGCGGAGATCTGGATGCCGGCGGCCCGGACGCCGACGGTATAACTGGCCCAACACAACGCCCCTCCGAGCACCAGGGCGTCGCCACCGAGGGTGGCGGCGCTGGGACCGGTGGCCGACTCGCCCACTACCATGGCCACGCCGATGAACGTGAGTACGATGCCCACGACTACCGGACGGGTCAGGCGTTCGACGCCGGTCAACGCCGCAATGATGGCGATGAACGCCGGCGTCGGAGCGATCATCAGAGCGCTGTTCCCCGCGGTAGTCCGGGCAATTCCCAACATGAACAAGGTTTGGTAGGCGGTGTTGCCGATCAGTCCTAGCGCCACCAGCCGCCATCCCGTTCCCGCGGGCCACCCCAGGCTGCCTTCTCTGTGTTTGACGAGCACGGCCAGGATGACGGAAGCCAAGGTGAAGCGCAGAGCGGCAAACGCCAACGGCGGGATCTCGAGCACCGCCGCCTTGATGAAGGCGAAGTTGGCGCCCCAAATGAGGACCACCGCCAGGAGGACGAACTCGGCTTG
>CAXMUQ010000050.1:0-10399 GCA_964196605.1 uncultured Acidimicrobiia bacterium | reverse complement strand
TTTCGTACGTGATCAGGATCTGGTGGAGTTCGAGGACGCCAGCATGTTCAAGGAACGCGTCCGAGAGGTGCTGTACGACACGCCGGCCGCCGAGGCGATGGGGCACCGAGCAAGGACGGTGGCCCTGGCTGGGCATACCTACATGCACCGTATGGTGGAATTACTGCGAACTGCTGAGGTTGGTTAGCCGGGTGGGGCTTCCGCGTCGGGCCGTGCGGTAATGGCGTAGGCCGGGCAGTTGGAAACGTAGTCGCCGTCGAATGGCGACCATACCTGGTTCGGAGCCACGACTTCGGCCTTCCCATCCGGGCCGTAGGCGAACACGCCGGGAGCGCGCATGATACACGCGCCGCATCCTATGCACAGGGCGCTGTCAACTGAAACGGTCACCGCTCGTTGCGGATAGATGGCGGGCCGATCCTCGAACAGGCGATCGCCATACCCTTCCAGGGCTTCCATGGTTGCCCGGTACCCCTCTTCGATGATTTCCGGGGTCTCGTCGAAAGAAAACATCGACACGTGTTCCACTCGCGGATCCACCAGCAGCACGGGATGGCCGTGCCAGTGTCGCGTGGCCCCCTCCAACATGGTGCGCATCACGATTTCAAGGCCACGTACGTAGGTACTGGCGAAGCCGACTCGTCCGCCATCAGACCGAGTGTCCACCGTGGCGCCCACATCGACGCCCACTACCGGTGCCTGGCCAAGGGCCAGGGCGGCTCGTACCGGGAGGTTGGTTACCAGAGCTCCGTCGCAGTAGAACCGGCCGCGGATTTCACGCGGGGGAAAAATGCCGGGGAGGGCGCACGACGCGAACACTGCGTCGGCCACCTTCACGTCCATCAATCCCGGGGTACCCCACAGCACCTGCATGCCGCTGTCGATGTCCACGGTATTGATGACCAGTCGTCGTGGGAGTTGTTCGAACGTCTGCTCGCCCACGATGGTATTGATCAGGGTTTCCAACGGCTCACGCCGGTAGATTCCTGGTGCACGCATCCGGCGAAAAGCCATATCGGCGTGAGCCACTCGGAATACATCCTTGCGCCGAACGTTGGCGGCACCCCTGCGCATTTGCTCGGCCGACAACCCGGAGGCCCAGGCGGCCGCTATCAGAGAACCCATACTGCTGCCCACGACGAGAGATGGGGACATGCCGTGCTCTTCCAGCGCCCGAAAAACTCCCACGTGGGAAAGCCCTTTGAGGCCTCCGCCGCTCAACACTAGAGAAAACTTCCGTTGGTCCATGCCGGGTTGCTCTTGGGGTTCGTTTCACGGTAACGTAGCTGGAGCCTATGGAGACGCCAACCATATCTACCTCAGATCGACTTTCAGATCAGTCGGCATATGATGTGACCGCCCTTCGGGATGCCGAATTCCCCTGGGCCGGTAGCAGGATCTTCCTCAATCACGCCAGTACCGGTCCGCTTCCAGCGCGGTCACTCCTAGCCACGGAGGAATTCAATCGTCGCCGGGCTGCGATGGACGGAATGACGGACCCCATGCTGCAAGGAGTTCTGGCAGACGCCCGCCAACTTGCCGCCCGACTGGTCAATGCCGACGTCGATGAGATCGCCCTGGCCGGCAATACCAGCTGGGGCATCAACGTTGCCGCGGCCACGCTGCCGCTGGAACGGGGAGACGTGGTCATCGTCAGTGACAGGGAGTTCCCAGCCAACGTCTACCCGTGGATGCGTCTGGCGTCCCGGGGCGTCCGCCTGGAGGTGGCGCCCGTTACGACCGATGGGTGGCCGGACGAGGACTATCTGCTGGCGCGCGTGCAGGACCCCGAAGTGAAGGCGCTCGCCGTATCGTGGGTGCAATTCAGCAATGGATACCGAGTCGACCTGGATCGACTCGGCCGTGCGGCCCGCGACACCGGCACCTATTTAGTGGTTGACGCCATTCAGGGTGTGGGGCAGCAGCCACTCGACTTGTCCACACTATCGGTGGACGTACTAGCCTGCGGCGGGCAGAAATGGCTCTTGTCTCCCTGGGGCACTGGATTTCTCTACGTGAGACGAGGGTTGATCGAGAAGCTCAACCCGGTAGTTACCGGCTGGATGGCTCACCAGGGGACCGACGATTTCACCAAGCTGACCGACTATGACCCAGCTCTCCACCGGGACGCGCGGCGGTTTGAGCTGGTTTCGCTTCCATTCCAGGATTTCGTGGGGTTCAACGCGTCACTGACGTTGCTGCTCGAGCTGGGAGTTTCCCAGATTGCGGCACACCTCGATCGGATCACAGAACCGATACGGTTCTGGGCCGAGTCCACCGGCGTGCCGCTAACGTCTCCAAGAGACAGCCATGGCTCTGGGATGGTGTGTGTGGCGCCGCCCGACATCGAGCGGGCATATGACAGACTGACCGAGGCCGGGATAGTAGCCAGTCTGCGAGAAGGAGCCATCCGTTTCAGCCCACACTGTTACACTATGATTGAGGAGATGGAACGAGTGGTGGAGGTCCTTGGCTGATAACGAAAACGCGTGGGCTAATCCTCCCTCTCATGCCTCTTGGCCAACCTCCAGGAGGGCGTAGTGTTTCTTACCCTTCTTGAGCAGGATCCAGCGGCCGGCCAGCAGGTCCGACTCGTCGAGCACGCGACTCACATCATCGGTTTTTTCAGCGTTGACCGCGAACCCCTTGCCTTGCAGGCCGCGGCGCGCGTCTCCTTTGGATGATGCCAGTGATGCTCGTGTGAGCGCGTCCACCAGAGAGATACCGGCCGCGAATTCTTCGCCTGTGGTTCGGGCCACGGGTACCTCGCCGGCCAAAACGTGGAACACGTCTTCGTTTGCGGCACGAATGTCACCCCCTCCGAACAGAATCCGGCTGGCCTCGATGACGCCTGCGGTAGTGGCGTCACCGTGGACCCTCGCCGTCAGGTCGCGTGCCAGTTCCCTCTGGGCCAGTCGCTGGGCCCGATCGATTTCATGGTCGCCTACCAGCTGGGCGATTGTGTCGAGCGCCTGGAAGGTGAAGAACTTGAGGAACTTCTCGACGTCCCGGTCGTCCGTGTTGAGCCAGAACTGGTAGAACTGATATGGCGTCGTCCTGGCCGGGTCGAGCCAGATGTTCCCCCGCTCGCTCTTGCCGAACTTGGCGCCGGACGCCGCGGTCAATAGAGGAAACACCAAGCCGTGTGCCTTGGCACGCTCTTCCCTGCCAATGAGTTCCATTCCGGCGGTGATGTTGCCCCACTGATCGCTCCCTCCCATCTGCAACTCGCACTTCTCAGTCCTGAACAGATGAAGGAAATCGAAGGCTTGTACCAACATATAGCTGAACTCGGTGAACGAAATTCCGGCTTCCATCCGGCTTCGCACCGACTCCTTTTGCATCATGTAGTTGAGCGTGAAATGCTTGCCGGTGTCGCGCAAAAAATCGAGGAGCCGAATGTCAGCAAGCCAATCGGCGTTGTCTGCCATGCGAGCAGGCTGGGGCCCTTCGAAATCCAGAAAATGCAGCAATTGTTCCCGGATGGCGGCGGAGTTATGCTGGGCTCGTTCTGTGGGCAGAACTGGGCGCTCTTCCCGTTTCCCACTGGGGTCCCCCACCAGGCCGGTGCCTCCACCCACCAACACGATTGGAGTTCCGCCGGTTCGTTGCAGCCAGGCCAGGCCCATGATCGGCACCAGATTTCCCACATGGAGCGAATCGGACGTCGGGTCGAACCCGACGTAACCGGTGATGGGGCCTTCGGCCAGGCGGTCTGCCAGCCCAGGGGTGCTGTCCTGTATGAAACCGCGGCCGGAGAGTTCGTCGTAGAGCGTTCTCATTGCCGCCAATCGTATTCTGCCTACCCGTAGGAGGCAAGCACGGTTGCGGCCAATGGCGTCTGATTGGTGGCTTCACTACCTTCAAGGGATACCATGACGAATCCTTCACCGCCTGCCACCTCCAGGCCCTGGTGGCGCCGCCCACGGGTCCAACGGGGCGCCATTATCGCCGTCCTGTGCCTGCTGGTGTTCGGCTTGGCATTCATCGGCGGAGCCTGGCTCCGCGCCTGTGCCGGGAGCCGGTGCCCATCCATTGAAGGGCTCGGCGGGTACGATCCGGATCAGGCCTCCAAGGTCTTTGCGGCCGATGGCCGTCTGATTACCGATCTGGGGCTCGAGCGGCGTACCGTCGTTCCTCTCCAGGAAATGTCGCCAGCCGTGGTCGCCGCCTTCCTCTCCATCGAGGACAAGCGGTTCTACCGGCACAACGGCATCGACTGGATCCGCTTCATCGGCGCACTCAAGAACAACCTTCTGGCCGGGGGTTTCGAAGAAGGGTTCTCCAGTATCACCATGCAGCTCGCCGGCAATCTTTTTCCGGAAGACATCAACCGGCGGGATCGCTCCATCAAGCGCAAGGTGCGAGAGATGCGGGTAGCCCGGCAGATCGAGAAGAAGTATGACAAAGACAAGATTCTCGAGCTGTACCTGAACCAGATCAACCTCGGCAATAGGGCCTACGGCGTCGAGGCGGCTTCCCAGAGGTACTTCGGAAAATCTGTCCGCAACGTCAACGTGGCCGAAGCGGCAATGCTCGCCGCGCTGCCGAAGGCGCCAACGCGGTACAACCCGCGTCGCAGTCCACGCCGGGCGGTGCTCCGTCGTAACTCGATCATCAACGCCATGCGGGACGATAGCTTGTTCACTGCGGCCGAGGCCGAGCGGTGGAAGGCGTATCCGCTCTTACTGTCGTCGCGGTCGGACTACAGCGGTGTGGCGGAGTATTTCGTGGAATACGTCCGGCAGCAACTCGATGCCCGGTTCGGCAGCGACTTGTACAGCAAGGGATACCGCATATACACCACGCTCGATCTCCACATGCAGCAAGCTGCGGAACGCGCGATGGAAGCCCAACTGCTGGCCATCGAAGACGGCGCCTACGGCAAGTTCGACCACACCACGTTCAGCGAGTACCTCGAGGGGCGCTCAGACGGAGTTGCCTCCGATTCGGCGGCCGAATATCTCCAGGGCCTCATGCTCAGCATCGAGGCGGAGACGGGCTACATCCGGGCCATGGTAGGTGGCCGGGATTTCGAGGACAGCA
Source organism: uncultured Acidimicrobiia bacterium (assembly GCA_964196605.1). Classification (GTDB taxonomy): domain Bacteria; phylum Gemmatimonadota; class Gemmatimonadetes; order Gemmatimonadales; family GWC2-71-9; genus N074bin45. Next base: position 5,353 of record CAXMUQ010000050.1, on the reverse strand, counting down.
AGTTCAACCGGGTGACACAAGCCCGGCGCCAGCCAGGGTCCACCTTCAAGCCCTTCGTCTACTCGGCCGCCATCCGCGCCGGCATTCCCCTGTCGTACATCATGGTAGACGAACCGATCAGCGTCGAGATGAACATCGGTGAACCACCGTGGGAACCGAAGAACTTCAGCCTGCGGTACTCCGGGCCCATGACGCTCCGGCGGGCGTTGTTCACCTCAGACAACATTATCGCCGTTCGGCTGGGACTAGAGGAGGTCGGCGAGCAGGCAGTGATCTCCGAAGCCGTCAAGTTCGGCATCACCACGCCGATTCCGCCGTTCCCATCAATTTTCATCGGATCTGCCGATGTGCTGCCAATCCAGTTGATCGGGGCCTATACCACGTTCGCCAACATGGGTGTCCGCACCACTCCGATTGGAATTCTCAGAGTGGAGGATCGCGACGGCCGAATCCTGTGGGAGCCTGAAATCCGCAGGGAAGTGGTTGCCGATTCGGCCCACACCTGGCTGGTGGCCGATGTGCTGCGCGACGTCATCCGGCGCGGAACGGGTTACCGGGCGGTCCGGGCACAGGGGTTCGACCTGGCCGCAGGTGGCAAGACGGGAACTACCAATGACGGCTTCGATGTATGGTTCGTGGGGTTCACGCCGGATGTGGTTACCGGCGTCTGGATCGGGTTCGATCAACCCAAGCGTATCATGAATCTGGCCCAGGGTGGCCGTCTGGCGGCTCCGGCCTGGACCGCAATGATGAAGGAAGTGTACCAGCGCCGTCCTGCTCCCAAGCCCTGGCCCAGGCCGAGTGGCCTGACTTTCCAGGAAATCGACGCTTCGACCGGCTACATCGTGACATCGTTCTGCCCCACGGATCTCCGTGCGGTGGAATCCTACCTCCCGGGCACCGAACCGGACCAGTTCTGTCCCGTGCACTCCCCCTTCCGTATCGGTGGGGGAACCAATTCAGTCTCGAGTTCCGACCACTGACATGCCGGCCCGCAGGCTGAGCGCCGAGTGGGTCTATCCCGTCGCTGCACCACCGATCACATCGGGAGCCGTCCTGGTTGGAGAGGACGGACGCATCCTCGCCGTGGGCCGGGATGCGGAGGTACCCATCCCACCGGGAGTCCTGGCCGAGCATTTTCCTGGGGCCATTCTCATGCCCGGCTTGGTCAACGCTCACACTCACCTCGAACTTACGGGACTCGCCGGGCAGGTCGACGAGCTACGGTTCGACGCGTGGATCAGCGCGGTACGGAGCCTCAAGGAAATGCGGTCGGATGAGGACTTCCGGATTGCGGCCAGGGATGGGGTACGACAGTGTTTGGCCGCAGGCGTCACCACCGTCGCCGAGACCGGAGACAGCGGTGCGGTTGTCCAAGCGCTTGACGAACTTGGCGGGCGGGGCGTGGTCTTCCAGGAGGTATTCGGCCCGCACCCCGATCAGTGTGAGGACAGCGTTGCGGCTCTCGCGAGCCGCGTTGCCATGCTCGAGACATCCGCCTCGGATCGCCTCCGCATTGGGGTCTCGCCCCACGCGCCGTACACAGTTAGCAGCTTGCTCTACCGTGCCGTGGCCACTCTCGCCAGGAACGAGGGACTTCCCATGGCGGTTCACATCGCCGAGTCCCAGGCCGAAATTGAGTTTCTGGCGAGTGGAACCGGACCATTTCAGGAAGTTTGGCGGAAACGCGGCATCCCGCTGCCTGAGCCGTCTGGCGATTCACCGATATCCTGGCTCGAGCGGCACGGGATCCTCCACCCGGGACTGCTGTGTATACACACCGTCCGGGTCGACCAGACCGACATCGACCTGCTGGCAGCGCGTGAGTGCGCCGTAGCCCACTGTCCCGTATCCAACAGAGCTCACGGCCACGGTGATGCTCCCCTACGGGCTCTCCTCGATGCTGGAATTACCGTCGGCCTGGGCACGGACTCTGAGATCTCGGCGTCTCCAACAGACTTGTTGGCGGAAGCGCGCTTGGCCATGGAGCTGGCGGGCCTCAGTGCATCGGAAGCGCTCCAGCTTGCTACCATGGGTTCCGCGGATGCGATCGGCTGGGGAGAGGAAATCGGTTGTCTGGAAGCGGGGCGCTGGGCCGACGTCGTGGTCCGGCAACCTGGCGGTGCTATCACCGTGGACACGGTGGCCGAGCGATCGCTGCACTCTACGGACCAGGATGTGGTGTTGACCATTGTGGCCGGTATCGACCGATACCGCAGGTCCTAGGGAAGCTCGGGCCTGCTCGCGACTGCCTTGCCGCATCCTTATTTGGCCGTTACGATTCAGGCGGTTGCAGGAGTTTTTGGACGGCCCGTCAAGCGTGTGCAGTAACCAACGGCTGATCGTCCCCCAGTGGGACTCCACTTCCAACAGCAATCGTTCCTGCCATGGGAGAGCATCTGTGAGGTGTTTGGCACTGAACGCATCGTATGAGCCGCTTACGCTCGTGCCTGTCCGGCGAGCGCTCAGGCTCGTGATCGACGGGAAGGCCGAAATCGTCGAAGCGGAGGGCAGCCACGTCGTCCGTAGCGAACGACTGCGCCTGCCGCGGCCGGCCATCATCCGTCTCATCCGTTTCGTGCGCGTGCCTCGCCGGTTCCGGCGACAGGTGACCAACATTTTTCTGTTTGCCCGCGATGACTACCGGTGCCAGTACTGTCATCGAGCGCAACCGAATCTCCGCCACCGGGAATGTCTGACTCGCGACCACCTTGTTCCTCTGTCGCGGGGCGGGGAAAATATCTGGACCAACGTGGTTACGGCCTGCAGCACCTGCAACACACGTAAGGGAAACCGGTTGGCGGCTGAGTGCGGCATGCACCCCAAGGTGCCCCCCCAAGAGCCCTACTTCGTTCACCTCGCCTGGGCTGTCCGCCGTCTTTCACCGATTCAAACGAAGTACATTCGCATGTTCTACGGCGAGGACGCACTGCAGGCTCTCAGCGGACTGTGAACCGTTCCGACCGGGCTTCCAGCCGGAGGCTCGGCAAGCCCGCGAGTCGCAGCAACAACCGCTTGGCCCCCCGACTGACGGCATCGCCGAGGTTTTCCCCTCCACTCGCCGCCGATCCAAGATCTCCCCGCAAAAAGCGATCGATCTCTTCGAGGTCGGTGTCCGACAAGGTCGCCAGTCCCAGCACTCCAGTGTAGTAGTAGTCGCCCGGTTCGGTGGGGCCTATGGTAATGCGATAGGCGTACTCGAGCGCGTTGGTGAGCGCGCCCAAGGTTGCGTACCGGCGTTCACCCACCGAAGCCGGGGTTATGGTATTCACCGTGTATTGATCGATAAGTGGCTCGCGCCGCACGATGATTTCCCACTCGACCTGTCGTACGAAGGAGTCGAACCACACGTTCTTGTCGCGCCACAGCTCAACCTGAAAATGCATCCGGACTGGAAAGCCGGAGCGCAGCATCGAACTCCAGCGATCGTCGCTGACGAGGTCTTGTGCCCGCAGGATCGGATCACGGCCCCCGCTCGGCGTCGAATCGGCCGCCAAGGTGATCTCCAGCGTAATCCGGGCCTGACTAATGGCCGCCTGGGGTGCCGCCAGGAGCAGGATTGGGAGAAGCCACCAGGGACCCCTGTGTACCCGAATGAAGGAGGCCACGTCGCGGGAAGCGCTAGAAGCGCCGTTGGAGTCTGAGGATCAGGCGGACGGGGACATTGTCGGTCAACGCTTTGGCCAGGTAGACACCCACGCCCCCGAGATCCAGGCCCACACCGACGTCGTACTTCCATTGGCTCCCGGCCGGGAGCTTGTTGGCGGCAATCTGTCCCGGTCCGTCTCCTGCTATCCAGGCCGTGCCCGCGTCAGCCAGAAAAACCAGATCGGCCTGATCGATCGCTACCAGGCGGTCCAGTCCGGCTCGCTCACGGTCGCGCAGTCGGTAGGCCCAACCAAACGACAACCGGGTTCGCACTTCAACCTGCAATGCGATAAGCCGGTTGCAGAACCCTGCTTGCGCCGGGCCCTCGAAGCCCGGAGGGGCGCAGGTAACCTGGCGGAAGCGGTAGCCGGGCATGAGGTCGGTCCCGCCCAACGAGTACCGCCGCTGGACCGGGAGATCGTCGCCGCCGACCCACCCTTCGGCGAACAGCCGGGTACCTACCCGCACAGCCGGACTGATTCTCATGTAGCGGCGGGCGTCGAAAGAAAGGCGCCCGAAGTTGTATGTCTGGTTCGTCGGGATTGGCCGCCGAATAGAAATCGGGAGCAACAGCGGGGCTACTTTGTCACTCCAATTCTGGTCGTACGATGCCCGGACCAACCACCCGGAAGAGGGAAACGAGACACTGTTCCGAGTATCCAGCGCGAGTCCGATCGTCCCGCTGATGTAGCGGCCGTCGTCGATGAGTGGGTTGGTACGCCAGCGGTCCGAATTTCGAACCAATGACCAGGGGTCGCTGGCTCGCACGGAACGTTCATCTTGACCGCGAAGCGCCAGAAAGATTCGCAGAGGCTGCGCCAGCGAAACACCCAACGTTGCGCCGAGGCCTTCGGCTTGATACCAGTCCCGGTAGTCCCGCTGCAGAATGAAGGCGGACCAGCCATTCTCCGACCGTGACAGCGGCTGCTGCTCGATGCCCAGCATCTCACTCCGGGCCACCAAGTTCACCGCCCACCGAGGACCTTTTCCCGAGTGCCAGCCGAGGTCGACGTAGTAGCCCAGGTCTTCTCGAAGGTCCAATTGGTCGGGTGCGGTGCGAAGGATGCCCCGGAGTTCGAGCGACAGCGTGTCCAGGTCGGAAGGTCGCCACTTGAAGATCGCCCCGAAATAGATGGGGAGGCCTTCAACTCGGTTGTAGGTTCCCCCGAGTGACAGCTTCAACGTGGTCTTGATGTCGCCCACCTGGAACGTCTTCTGAGCTGCCAGCTCGGCCAAGGGCGTCCGCTCCTCTCGCACGCGGAGCAGGCCTTCGTTGTCGCGGTATACTTCGGCAATTTCCGAATAGACACGGCCGGCGCCTAGATGGAGACCGCCGGGTTGGACGATCAAATTGCCTCCGACGACGAGGATGTCGCCTGACACCGAGCCGCCTGGCTGAATGAAGACGTCACCGTTGACGACCGTGATCTGCCCTTCGACAGTGCCGCCTACACTGAGCGTTCCCCTGAAGAGAGCCACTGGGCTCACGAGCTCGGCCCCGGCCGGTATGTCGATATCGTTGATGAAACGGATAGTCGTAGTGTCGTTGAACCGCTGTACCGCTTCGTCCAACACCTCGGGAGGGAGCGTTCGGCCAACTGCCGGCGTGACGGCCGGAGCGTCGGGATTGATCACGATCACACTATCCTGGGCCTGGAGCGCGGGGGCGACCGTCACCGCCAGGGTCAGGGCCAACGCGACCATG
>CAXMUQ010000049.1:0-11853 GCA_964196605.1 uncultured Acidimicrobiia bacterium | reverse complement strand
GGGCCCGCCCGGTGGCCGGGTCAAACAAGTCTAGCCCGCCGCGAGTACCGACCCAGAGGGCACCAGAAGTGTCCCGAGCGAGACTGCGGATCAAGTTGGAGCCGAGGCTGTCGGGGTCGTAGCGATAGTGCTCGAACGTCTCGGTCGCCCGGTCGAACACGGCTAAGCCGGCGTCCGTCCCGACCCACAGGCGTCCGTCATCGCTCTCGATGATGGCCTTCACAGCATCGCTACCGAGACTACCGGGGTCTTCGGCGTCGAAACGATAACGGGTAAACCGCTCGGTCTCCCGATGTAGTCTGTTCAATCCTCTGTCCGGTGTTCCCACCCAGATATCACCGAACCGGTCTTCGTACAACGCCTCGGTACGATCCTGACTGATCGACGTCGAGTCGGCAGGGTCGAAGCGGAAGTGGGTGAACGTGTCGGTGAGAGGATCGTATCGGTTGAGCCCACCTCCCCAAGTCCCGTACCACATCATGCCACTGCGATCCTGGATCAACTTGCCGAAGTTCGACGACGAAAGTGAATTGGGGTTACCGTGCTCGCGACGGAAGACCTTGAGGTTGACGCCATCGTAGCGATTCAAGCCGTCTTCAGTGGCGATCCAAATGAACCCCTGCCGGTCTTGCAGGATGTCCCTAACGACACCGTGGGACAGTCCCTGCTCGACCGAAACGTGCCGAAACGACTGGCGTTTTTGCGCCGTGACCTGTGTCGGCAGGGTTCCCCAGAACGATACTCCAGCGCCTAACGCCAGGCACAGCGTGGACAGACCGGACCGTTTCACTCGCCCGCAGTCCCCGGATTCTTCTTGGCGGTGGCGGAGTCGGTCACCCGCTGGTAGGCTCGCTGACGTTCGCGGATGCGACGCACATAGCGTACGGGCTCGGTACAGCGGCAATATCCGTACTTGGTTTGACGGTGGTACTTGCGCCGCGCCAGGAGGGGCATGACCTCCTCGACTTCGCCAAACCAAATATCAGGATTTTTTCCCATCTCCTCGGTGAGCCGGCGGGCATCCTGCAGATGCCCGTAGCCGGCGTTGTATGCCGCCAAAGAAAACCACAAGTGGTCATCGGCAGTGGCTGCTCCCTCGACGTATTCTCGAACGTGGTCCAGATAGCGAACGCCCATGTAGGTGCTACTGTCCGGAATCAGCAGGCCGGAGCGTGACACACCGAACCCCTTTGCTGTCCCTGGCAGGACTTGCATCAACCCAAGGGCGCCGGCGAACGACTCGGCCCGCGGGTTGAAACGACTCTCTTCGTACATCTGGGCGGCAATGAGCGTCCAGTCATAGGCATACTGATTGGCGTAGTGTTTGATGAGACTGTCGTACGGAGACACGACTCCGGTGCGCGAAGTCCGCTCGCTGGCCCGGGCCGCAGACTTGTTCTCGTCCCCGAAATACTTCTTGTAAGTGATGTTGTAGAACAGACCTCTATATTCGTGCCGAAAGAACACGTTCAGGGAATCCAGCAGCGCCGTGTTTTCTTCTCGCACAGCCCAGGCGTGCGGCAGTGAATCGCTCACGGAAAAGAGGCCCAGTACGTCGTCCCGCCAGGTGAGTTCGATGGCCAGAATGTGGCTGTCCGCCACGGTAAGGTCGTACTCACCGCTTGCTACCATTTCGATGATCTCTTCAGTTTCCAGATCTTCCGGCGCGGATTTCAGCTCAAACGGAATCCCTGCCGCCTGGAACGCCTCGAGCGTTTGCCAATATGAGCTGCTCTGGCGCACAACCACCGTCCTACCCTCCAGGTCTCCGGGTCCACGCAAAGTAGAGTCAGCGGCGCGGCCCACCACCATCTCGTGCACGAAGTTGTAGGGCCTCGAAAACGCTATGCCGCGTCTTTCCCGCGCCAGCGAGGGTGTCAGCCCCGCGGCCACGAGGTCTCCTTTTCCTTCGCGCAGCCAGGTCAGGAGCGCTGCTCGAGTCGGGGGCACCACGATCTCCAGGCTGAGGCCGTGCCGGGAGGCGAACTCCCTGGCTAGATCGTACTCGAAACCCACCAACTCGCCACGCCATACGAAATAGGTGGACGCACTGTTGCGCGTCAGGACCCTGAGGACTTTGCGCTGTACGATTTCCTCGAAGTCCCCGGTGAACGACGTATTGGGTTGGTCGATCAGCACCGCGTCAAGAAACGAGTCGACGGCCGCCAGCAACAAGGGCGTGCCGGGGCGGACCCCGAGCGCCACTGGTCGTTCCTCCGTGAGGGAATATCCCACCATCAACCTGGGCATGTAGGCCAACGATTCGAACACCACGTTGTCGTCGGCCACTGTTGCGTCGTACTCGCCGGTCGACACCCGATAGAGGATTTCCTCCGTGGTTATGCTCTCGGGCGCGGCGACCAGGTTGATTCCCGGATGGTCAGACAGCAGGGCCTCGACCGTTCCCCAAAACGAGCTAGACCGCCGGACCACGACCGTCCGGCCCACCAGGTCCGATGGGTCGCGAATCTGGTCGCGGTCGTCCCGCGACACTACCTGCTCGCGCACCATCATCAGAGGCCGGCTGAAGGCGATGCTTTCACTGCGTTCATCGGTAACGGTCAGGTTGGCAGCGATCAGGTCGCCCCGGCCTTCGACCAGATAGCCAACCAGTTCGTCCCTGGCCGACAGGACAATCCACTCGGGTTCCAGCCCCAATGCCTGTGCCAGTGATTCGGCCAGGTGGCGCTCCCGGTCCAGCAGATCTACCTGGCGCGGGAGGTGGTCGACGTCGTCGAGTTGGGGAATCAGGATGCGCAGCCTGCCCAGCTCGCGCAGCGCGTCGAGATCACCCATTTCGGAAGGTGGCTTCTTCTCTCCACATCCTGCCAATACGACTGCCACCAGCACCTGGAAGGCGGGGCGGACGAAATGGCAAAGGGATCGCGGCAGTCTCATCCTTCAATTGTCGAGCCCCTGCGGGGCCTAGTCAAGCCGAATGAGGCTAATCCATCCGGAGGGCTTGTATTGGATCTATGGTGGTAGCCCGCCGGGCGGGGGCCGCACAGGCAATTAGCGCCACTCCCAGCAGGACGAAGGTGACCCCGCCGAAGGTGATGATGTCGGTGGAGTGAATGCCAAAGAGGAGCCCGGATCCGGTAAGGAGGCCATCTAGAACGCGGCTCAGGACGACGGCGCCTACCATTCCAAGAGCGAGACCGATGGTGACTTCCCTGAGGCCGCGGCGCAGGACCATGGCCAACACCGTATCCCGCTGCGCGCCCAAGGCCATCCTGATGCCGATCTCCCGAGTTCGTTGGGTGACCGTATAGGCGATGACCCCTGCGATGCCGGTGGCCGTGATGACCAGGGCGAGGAGGGCAAACCCGCCGACCAGGAGGGCGGTAATTCTGGGAGAGGCCAACGACTCCCGCCTGACCTCGATCAGCGACCGCACGGCGGTGACCGGCTGATTGGGGTCGATGGAGTGGACCAACCGCCGGAGCAACACGGCGGTGTTGGTCTCATCCATGGCACTGCGAACCAGGATTCGCATGTCGCGCATGTTGGATCCGGACTGGGATTGATAGATGGCTGGGTCGATCACTTCGCCGAGTCCGTCGTGGCGCACGTCCCCGACGACTCCTATCACACGCCGCCAAGGCTCGTCTCCCAACTTGATGTGCTGCCCTACCGCCTTGTCGACCCCACCCAAGTAGCGGGCGGCCATGGTTGCGTTGACCACCAAGTGTCGAGTCTCCTCGTCATCGGAGAGGAACGTTCCCCCACGAAGCCGGGGGATCTCGATCACGCTGAAATAGTCCTCGCTCACCACCCGATTCTCGACCAGCGGTTGTTCGGGAGCGTCGCGGCCCTTGATGGTAACGGGACGTGGGCGGGCCAGCTGCCCGTCGAGCGGTACCGAACTGGTGAACGCGACAGAGTGAATTCCGGGCCGGTCCAATAACAGCTCGGACAGTTCGTCGGCAAAAGCGCGGCGGCTTTCCCCGGTTGTGTAGTGATTCCAGTCGAGATCGAGTCTGGCCGTGAGCACCTGGGAGCTGTCGAACCCGGGGTCGACTCGGATAAGGTTGACAAACGTGCGCATCATGAGGCCGGCGCCGACCAGCAACACGAACGATACCGCCACCTGCGAGATGATCAGCAAGCCGCGCATTTGGAGCCGTCCACCACCGGTGGCGCCGGAACCTCCGGTTTTGAGTTCGTCAGCCAACGTGGCCCGGCTCGGCAGGGCCGGGATGAGACTGACGACAAACCCGGTGCCGAGCGAAACGGCCAAGGTGAAGCCCAACACCATGGTGTCGATGCGAACTTCCGCTGCCCTGGCGGTCAACCGGCTGACGAAGGCCACTAGGACGTCCAATCCGACGTAGGCCAACCCCAAGCCGACTGCGCCACCGATGAGCGCCAGAATCGTGCTTTCGGTCAGGAGCTGCCGGAACAATCGCCCGCGGCCGGCGCCCAGCGTGGCCCTGATGGCCAGCTCCCGCTCCCGCTGAACCAGTCGCGCCAGCGTCATGTTGGCCACGTTGGCGCTGACGATGAGCAACAGGAATCCCGCGGTACCCAGGAGGACGTAGAGACTCGGCTTAGCTCGGCGAATCAGTTCGTCACGCAAGGGGACCGCCGTCGTGGCGTAGCCCTGGCGCTTGGGATAGTCGCCGGGGTGAGCCGTGTGCATCCGGCCGGCGACAGTTTCGAGATCGGAACGAACCTGCTCCAGCGAGGTGCCGGCATCCCTGCGTCCGAAGACCGTCACACCTCGCGCCACACGATTCCCTGACCACCCGGGGCCCGATCGGAAGGGACAGGCGGACACCGGCATGTACACATCGTTCCGGTCGGGATGATGGGGAATCTCCGGAAGCACGCCGACGATGACGTGTACCTTGTCGTTCATTTCGACTTCACGGCCGATCACATCAGGGTCGCCACCGAATACCTCGCGCCAGGTGTGGTGGCTGAGCACAAGGACGGGGTCCGCACCGGGCCGGTCTTCGCCGGAGAGGAACGTCCGTCCCATGATCGGGTCGACGCCCAACAGGTCGAAGAATCCGGCCGATACCACACCCGTTTGCACCCGCTCCGGCTCATCGAGGCCCAGGAGTATGAACGGCATGGAGTGGTACTCGACCACCCCGGTGAGGGTCTCACTCTGTTCCGCATAGTCGGCCACCTCGAGCGGAGAAAAATCGACGTTTCGCCCACCCGCCGCCTCGACCGGCTGTTGCAGTCGTACCAGTGCCCCACCCTGTTCGTAGGGCAGCGGCTGCAGCAGTACACCGTTGATGAGGCTGAAGATGGCGGTATTGGCGCCGATCCCGAGGCCGAGTGTGATCACGATGGCGGCGGTAAAGGCGGGACTCCGGCGCAGAGAGCGGAAGGCAAAGCGCACGTCCTGGCCGACCCCGCGCAGAACGTCTACTCGGAAGCGAGTGCGCCGGATCGAGCGACATTGAGCGGCGACTCCCCGCCGATTCCCGAACGACTCCAGCGCCGCGCGCCGGGCCATGTCGGGATGCATACCATCGTCTACCAGTTCCTGTGAGCGCATGTCGAGATAGAACTGGATCTCGTTATCAATATCACGACGGATGCCGCGGCGGCCGACGCTGATGTGGAACCGGCGTTTCATCGGTGCGCGAGCTAGGCTTTTGTGGTTGCCAGGTTGAGCGCCGCCGACACCGCAGTGGTGTATTGCTGCCAGCGGAGAATTTCGGACTTCAGCCGTTCACGACCGCTCGATGTGAGCGTGTAGTACTTGGCCTCGCGCCCGGTATCGGTGGTGCCCCAATGCTCATCTAGCCATTCCTTTTTTTCCTGCCGATGGAGGGCCGGATATAGGGCACCTTCCTTGACCTGGAGCGCCCCATCGGTGTTCTGCCGGATCCAACGTCCTATGGCGTAGCCGTGCAGGGGCCCCCAACTGACGGCCTTCAGGATCAAAGTGTCGAGAGTACCCATATAGAGATCGCTGCCTGCCATGCGGACCTTCCCTTGTGCGGTCGGAATGATATGTAAATGATCTAGGTATAGAGGAGGGATGTCAAGGAGGCGGGCGGGCTGTGGGCTATGGACTGCGGGCTGCAGGCTGCGGGAACATTTTTTTGCTCTTAATACTCCTGTCAGGGCCTACTACCGCCTGTTACCGCCCCTACCGCCCTACCGCCTTACCGCCCGCCTCATCCGCGCTACCACATTCCACCGCCCGCGTCCGGAGCTGTGCGCCTTGAGTAGAGCTGTGCGGAAACTCCCTGAATCGGCCCAACGTTTGGCGGGTTTCTTGGCCAGGCACCGGTCGATGACTCGGCATACCTGCTCCGGGACGTGCGGGGCGTAGTGTCCTACGGGAGGTGGGTCGAGAGCAACGTGCTGCGCCACTATGCTCTGGGCCGAGCCGCCGTTGAACGGGAGGCGGCCAGTGAGCATACGGAATCCGACCACCCCCAGAGAATAAAGATCGCTGCGGGCATCGGCGGCTTGCTCGCCGAGGGCGTGTTCCGGTGACATGTATTGTGGGGTGCCTAGCGCCTTGGTGACCTCGGAGCGGGAGTGCTCTGACGTGGCGACAGTGGCCACGCCGAAATCGGCCAGCATGGGGCGACCGGTTACTTCGTCCAACAGGATGTTGTCAGGCTTGATGTCGCGGTGGACCACGCCGATCCCGTGCACCGAATGGAGAGCGTCCGCCAGGGCCGCCAAGATCTCGACCGTCTCGTCGACCGGAAGAGCGCCGACGCTATCCAGCCGGGCCGCCAGGGACGGGCCAGCCACATAGCGCATGATGACGAAAGTAAGCCCATTATCCTGCTCGGAGGCGTACACCGGCACGATGTTCGGGTGAAAGAGGGAGGCCGCAATCCGTGCTTCGCGGCGGAATCGTTCTCGATCCTCCAAATGGCGTACGAATTCGGGCGCCAGCACCTTGATGGCAACTCTGCGTTCAAGAGCTTGGTCCCAGCCGAGATAGACCGAACTCATGCCACCGCGGCCCACCAGCCGGCGGATCTTGTACCGGCCTGCGAGGGTGGCTTCCAACATTTGCCGCTCGCGAGCAGGACCGGCTACCGGCAGCGGAGTAACGTCGCTGGCCGACCTGAGGCGCGCCCTGGCCTGGCCGGTTGATTCCTGGTGTGGTTGTTTCCGTCGAGCCGGATTGGCCATGGTTGGTTCCCTTTAGATCGCCACCCCAAGTGGAAGGAACGTGCCATAACGAGACATTGTGTAACTCGTTGCTATTGCAGGTTGTAGACTGGTTGAATCCGACAGGCTACCCGGATACCGGTTCCGGGCATGGGACTGGCCGTCCCACTCATGGGACTGATGGCCAGCCTTTGACATCACCCTAGCCCAACCACCCGGCCCCGGCCATACTTCCAAGGCTGAACGAATTTCAATTACCCGGGGGCGATATGGTGCGGGCCAGGGCGGTATTGGTGGTTATAATCGGCGTACTCATGGCCAGTTTGATCGGCTTCCCGGTGCTGGTGGGATGGCTCACTGAGTGGTACTGGTTCAAGTCCGTCGGATTCGATACGGTCTTCCTCACCTCGCTGGGGACCAAAGTCGGATTGGGGCTGGTTGGTTGGGCATTCATTTCCGTATTCCTGTGGATCAATCTGCGGCTGGCCCAGCGTGGTATCGTTCCAGAGCTGACCACAATCCGCGGTCCGGGGTCCGCCAACGTCGATCTCAACACCTTGCTCCGGCGACTGTCGATTCCGGTCGCCGCGGGCTTGGGCTTGTTGGGCGGCCTATCGCTTTCGAGCGTCTGGCTGGTTCTGCTGCGCTACGTCCACCGCACGCCGTTCGGTGTGGCCGACCCGGTTTTCGGACGGGACATCTCGTACTACTTCTTCACGCTGCCGGTCCTGTCGGTCGTGGTCGGGGTCGCCATCACGTTGATCGTGCTGTCGCTGCTGCTGACGATTCCCATCTACGTACTGCGGCGGGACATCGTCATCCGCCAGAACAACGTCACTATCGAGGCTTCCGCCGAGCGTCACCTGGCGGTGCTCCTGGCGGCGTTGTTTGCCCTGGCGGCGGTCACCGGGTACTTCATCGACCTCCCTTCTCTGCTGTACTCCACGACCGGGCCTTTGGTAGGCGCGAGTTACGCAGACCTCGCCATGAAAGCGCCGCTCATCAAGGCCACGGTGGTGGTGGCGCTGATCGGCCTGGTCATGGTGTTGCGTGGAGCCATGGCCCACCGGCTGGGATGGTGGGCCGGCATGGCGGGCGTGTTGTACTTCCTCGTTGCCGTGGTCGTGGGCCGTGGGGTTCCCTCCCTGTACCAACGGCTGGTGGTGGTTCCCAACGAACTGACGAAGGAAACGGCCCAACTCCAGCACCACATCGATGCCACCAAACAGGCTTGGGGACTGGACGCGGTGACAACTCGGGACCTGACCGGCGAGGCATCACTGACACGCGCCGACATCGAGGCCAACGAGGGCACCATCACCAACGTACGCTTGTGGGATCGAGAACCGCTGCTCCAGACGTTTCGACAGCTCCAGGAAATCCGAACGTACTACGACTTTGCCTCGGTGGACGATGACCGGTACTGGATCGATGGCCAATACCGCCAGGTGCTGTTGTCACCGCGTGAACTCAACAGCCAGTCATTGCCCCAACGTACGTTCAGCAACGAGAGGCTGGCGTTCACGCACGGGATGGGACTGACTCTCAGCCCGGTCAACCAGGTGACCCAAGAAGGACTTCCGGTACTGTTCATCAAGGACCTCCCGCCGGTGTCTGACGTGTCCGTCCAAGTGCGGCGGCCCGGCATCTACTACGGGGAAATGTCCAACGACTACGTCTTCGTGAACACCAACCAGCAAGAGTTCGATTTTCCCTCAGGCGAGGGCAGCGCGTTCACCACCTACGACGGTACCGGTGGCGTGTCGATCGGCAGCCTGTGGCGGCGGATGTTGTTTGCCATGCGGTTCGGCTCACTCAAGATTCTCCTGTCGAATGACCTCACCGAAGAGAGCCGGGTGTTGTTCCACCGCCGCGTCGCCGAACGGGTCCAATTGGCTCTGCCGTTTCTGTTGCTGGACGCCGATCCGTACATCGTGGTTACCGAGGACGGTAACCTCAAGTGGATCGTCGACGCCTACACCTCCAGCGACCGGTATCCCTATGCTCAGCCACTACGGGACGGGACCAACTATCTGCGCAACAGCGTGAAGGTGGTGGTGGACGCCTACGACGGCAGCATCACCGCTTACATCGCCGATTCCGACGACCCGGTGATCCAGACCTACGCCAAGGTCTTCGAAGATGTGTTCCGTCCGCTGGACGACATGACGGCCGACCTGCGGGCTCACATCCGTTACCCCGACGACCTGTTCCGGGTGCAGACTTCATTGTACACCACCTACCACATGGACGACCCGGAAACGTTTTACCATCGGGAGGATCAGTGGCAGGTCCCCACGCTGGCCAGAGGGGAAACCTCGCGAGACCCGTTCCTGCGGCACATGATCATGCGGCTTCCTGGTGAGGCCAGCGAAGAATTCATCGTGATGACACCCTTCACGCCCCGCCAGAAAGACAACCTGGCCGCGTGGATGGTGGCCCGGAGCGACGGCGAACAATATGGGCAATTGGTCGTTTATCGCTTTCCGCGCCAGAGTCTGGTGTTCGGCCCCAATCAGGTGGCCAACCGCATGAACCAGAATACCGACATCTCTCGGCAGATTTCGTTGTGGGATCAACGCGGCTCTCAGGTAGTTTTCGGCAATCTCCTGGTGATTCCCATCGAAGAAGCCCTCATCTTCGTGCGGGCGATATACCTGAGAGCCGAGGGTGGGCGGATCCCCGAGCTGAAACGCGTGGTGGTGGCGTATCAAAACCAGGTCGTCATGGAAGAGACGCTGCAAGAAGGATTGGCACGGCTGTTCGGGGAAGGTCCGGGACCGGTGGCAACCGAAGCCGAGACGGCCGGACAGCCCGTGCCGCAGCCCCCTGTCGCGGCGGGGACTCCGGAGGGAGTCTCTGGGCTGATCGACGAAGCCGGGCGCCGGTACCGCCGGGCGGTCGAAGCACAGCGCGAGGGAGACTGGGCTGCCTACGGCGAGGAAATCCGGCGCTTGGGCCAAATCCTAGAACAACTTGGTACAACGACGGGCGAGGCGCCGTGAGGAAGTGGATTGCCCTGGCCGGCGTTGTGTTGGGAGCCTGCGTGACGGAGTCGCTCAGCATCTGCATCAACTGCGGAGGCTTCAGGGTCGCAGATATGCAAGGAGGATTCACCGTGGTGTTGACGGCCCACGCCGGGGCCACTCTGCAGTGCGATGATCTCCGAGCACAGATGGACACGCCGATTACCTGGGACGGTTGTCTGTCCCCGCGGGGCGGGACCAGAGACTCGGTCCATGGCATCATCAGGCTGGCGTTCGTGGATTCTACCGGTGTGGCGGGCGCCCTTGAATTCTTCGACATTCAGGGTGACGCCGACTCCGCCATGGCATCGTGGCGCTCGTCGTGCACCAAACTAGATCAGACTGTCAGCGATTGTCCGCGCGGAGAGGGCGCCGCGCGTTGGTTGCCGCTGGCTACAGAGGAAACAGCGGGCCGGGAGTCTGACCCTCAGCCGCACCCTTGAGCCGGTGCATCAGGGCGCCCCACGTGGTGTTACACCTGGCGTACTCACCACCCAGAGACCGCCAACCGCGGTGAGCAAAATGCAGATCCACGCCACGCCCATCTGGCGTCAAGTGGAATTCCACCTCGGTGCGTTCCCATTCGTCGGAATCCCCCATACAGGTCCACTTGACCCGCCGGCCGCCGACGAGTTCGTCGACTCGCATGCGGAACACTGTGGCCCGGTCGTTGAAACCGAATATGGCCATCGAGCCTTCAACCGGCTCCGCATCGACGTCGTGGGTCCACCAGCTTCTTAGCCCCTCGCTGGAAGCGATGAGATCGAAGACGGCCTCAGGGGTGGCGTTGATCTTGATTTGGTGCAGGATGTTGGGCATTGGGCTCCGCCGTGGTTAGACCATGATAGGATAACGCCACGTGCAGCCATATGGGAGCTTACGGCCAAAACTCGAAGGTCCTGCCCTTCTAGTGTTGCATACCGGCATGCGCGGGCCCTGCGCTACCGCCGGGCCCGCGAGCCAATTCGGCGTCGATCACCGTCCGGATGGCGGCGAGCTGGTCCTGCCCGGCAAAGCCGATCCATTGCTGGACGATCAGGCCCTGGCGGTCTACCAAGAGGGTCAGGGGTAGCCCTCGATAGTGGTACACGTTTTTCATGTTGCCCAGGCCGAGAGCCGCGGGGAAGGTGAAACCGAACTCGTCGAGAAAGTCGGCCGCGTCCTCCGGGTCAACGTCTTCATTCAGGGTGACGAACCGGAAGGCGTCGTTGTCTATGGAGCGTTGAAGTGAATCCAGCGCGGGCATCTCTTCACGGCACGGCTCGCACCAGCTGGCCCACACGTTAATGAGCGTCACTCCACCGATAAGTTCGTCAGAGTGCATCGATCCACCTCGGAGCAATTCGAGGTCGAACGACGGAAAAATCTCCCGATCTGCCACGGCGACACCGCTCAACAAACGGAAGTCGTCGAACTGGTACAGCCGACCGGCCGGATTGACCGCCAGCGAAGGCAGAGCGGTATTCAAATACGCCGTGCGCACCAACGTCCCCGTGGCCGGCTGATACACGTCCAGCCGGCCCTCCGAAGTGGTGAAGCCAGGCGTGCTAAGCAAGTACAGCAGGCCGTCGGGACCGAACGTGAGGCCCAGATTGACCGGATGATAATCGACGACGGGCTCACCATCGTGGATCTCGAATCGCGGCTCGGCGGTGCTCTGGGGAAGATCACGGGTGGTCCGCCAGAGTGTGTCTCCCGCAGTGGTCAGCGCGATCAGTTCATC
>CAXMUQ010000048.1:0-16682 GCA_964196605.1 uncultured Acidimicrobiia bacterium | reverse complement strand
GCGCCGGTGTCCGCCGAGGCGCTGTACTGGTCGGGCATAGCCCTGTTTCAGCAGGAGAAGAAACCGGTCGACTGGTTGCGGGAGTACTGGTCGGAATTGGGTGAACGGTTTCCTGACAGCAGGTGGTGGACGGCTGCGGATGTGTGGGAGGTAGGGCGGTAGAGGAGGTAGAGGCGGTAAGGGTGGCGGTCGGACGGACAGGCGGTCGGGCGGTCAGATAGCTGCTTGGCAGTTAGGGCCTAGCTGAGAATCGCTTGAGCTGTCCTCGCTGTCTTACGCCATCAAAATTCCGCGCGCGACTTCGTCGGCTTGGCGTAGTTGATTGCTCGAGGCCCTCAAGGCGTGGGCGATGCCTCGCTCACCGACCATGGCGGCGGCCATGCGGTAGCCGAGGTAGTAGCCGGCCCGTTCCGGGATGACTCGGCCGCCCACCAGGCGTGAGGCGGGGCTCATGCCGCCGGTGAGATATCGCAATTTGAGTCCGAGGGCGGCGCTGCCGAGGTCCGGGTTGCTGGACCGCCGCAAAAACGCCTCCAATTCTCGTAGGCGATGGTACTGTCGTCGAGCGTACCCGAAATACTCGGCCGGATCAAAACCTGGGGCCACGGCCTGGGATGCGTGGACGGCCAACCCTTCGTTGAGCACCAATTCTTCGAGCGCGATTCGGCTTCCCGCCTGCCAAACGTTGTAGTTCCCGCCACTATTTTCGATTAGCGTTCTCAGGTCGCTGTGGCTTTCGGGTGAGGTGTACCGCACCGTGTGGGCCAACTCGTGCGCCACCCACAACGGGATGAGCCGAGGGTCGAGCCCCATGCCGAACGTTCCCGGGTTGACGCTCCCGGTGAAGTGCTCCACGGCAATGAACGTGACCCCACGTCCGTGGACCACGAGCTCACCGGCGTTGGCGGCTCCGACCCCGACCATGAGATAGGTGTCGCTGGGGCGGTCGATTCCAAGAATGCCGTCGGCGCGGGCCAAGGTGTCCTCGACCAGCGTCATTAGATCGACGCTCTCCAGCATGGCGGTGAGGTCGGTACGATCCGCCGTGATGGTTCGCTGGATAACTTCTTCGCTTTGCGGGCTGTCTGGGTCGAGTACGTAGTTGTGCCAGTAGGCGGTGAGAACCGACCGGTGCGCGTCGAGATAGCGCTGATAGGCGGCGCGCCGATTACCAGCCTTGAGGACTGCCAGAAATTCGGGGACGAGGTTGATCAGCACGCGACACAATACGAGATGTCGGGGTGCGACGTCAATAGAGAAATTTGTTGTTGGGTGTCAGCTATCGAATTTCAGATGTCAAACAAGTGGGAGTGAACGTGGAGCTAATCGTCCTTCTTGCGTCTGGTGGAAACGTCGCTGAGAAACTTTCGTTCGGCGGGCGTGAGGCTGTCGATTCCCTGAGAGCTGATCTTGTCGAGCACGCGATCCACTTCGACCGTTACCGGGTCCTTTTCGGCGCGGCGTCTCGGGCGAGGCTTGGGAGTCTCTTCACCGACGGCCTCGGTTGGTTGGGGCCGACTGACCAAGACGCGCTCGCGGGTGATGCTGTGCGGAACGGGGACCGGTCGGGAGTAACTCTGGACGCGCATGTAGAGGAAGCCGACCAGCGCTCCGCCCAGGTGAGCCCAGTGCGCCACCATGGAGTTGGTGTCCAGTAAGGCGCCGAGGGAATCCAGCGCGAGAATCGCGATGACGATGTAACGTGTTTTGATGGGCATCGGCAGCGGGAAGATGATCATCTCCGCGTCCGGCCAATACATGACGTAGGCCACACCCAGCCCCAGGATGGCGGCAGATGCTCCTACGAACGGCGCCACCGGTACCCCTATGGCCGACACCAGCAAGGCGAGCAGCGGTCCGCCGAGGCCGCAGTACAGGTAGAACAACACGAACACCCTGCTCCCCATGCGTTCTTCGAGGCGGGTGCCCCAGAAGAACAGCAGGAGCATGTTCAAGGCTAGATGCCACAGGCTGCCGTGGACGAACATGTAGGTGATGTAGGTCCAGGGCTCGGAAAACGGCTGCTGGGGATCGAACGCCAGGGACCCGGTGAGGGCCGGCGTGAGGGTCATCAACAGGAGCAGCACCACAGCATTGGCGACGATTAGTCGCCCGACCCACGGGGTCATGCGGTGGTATGGTAAGCGGCTCATGTGACGTTCCTCCAAAGACTTACAACGCGGGATCCGATTGGAAAGTGTCCCGCTCTATCCGGGCACCACCGCCAGGCGGCAGACCCGCTCACACAGGTCTGCAAACTCGATGCCGGAGGCCCTAGCCGACTGTGGCAGGAGGCTCGTGGCCGTCAGGCCCGGGAGTGTGTTCACCTCTAAACAGACGAACTGACCGGCTGGTGTCAAGCGAAAATCAACACGGCTGTATCCGCCGAGCTTGAGTGCCTCATGAGCGGTCAACGCCATCCGCCGGACCTGGTCGCGCACGTGGGGGTCGAGGTCGGCCGGGAATATTTCTTCAGACATGCCGGGAGTGTACTTGCACTCGTAGTCGAAGATCAGGTGTTGTGGTATGATCTCGCCCACCGAAAGGGCTTCTCCTCCTAGAATGCCTACGGTGACTTCCCGGCCCGGCACGTACGCTTCGATCATGACTTCGTCGTCGAAGCGCGCGGCTTCATCCATGGCAGCTACCAGGCCGGCGGGTTCGTCGACGAGAGAAAGCCCTACTGTCGATCCCTGTTTCGACGGCTTGACGATGACGGGCCAACCGAGTTGCCGGTCTACTTCGGTACTGGTGGCCGGGGCCATCAGCCAATCGGCGGTGTCCACTCCAACGTGGCGGAAGAGTTGTTTGGACAAGTCCTTGTCCATAGCCACGGCGCTGGCCATCGAACCGCTTCCGGTGTAGGGGGTCCCCACTACCTCGAGCAAGGCCTGGAGCGTACCGTCTTCTCCCCAACCACCGTGAAGGGCGAGGAACAAGACTTCGGCGTCTCGTACTGCGGCAGACCGTTCCAACGACGTCAGGAGGAAGTTGCGTTCGGCGCCACGGAGACTGTCGGGCGTCGGCGGTTGGGCGCCCACGGCTTCATCCAGAAACGACGGTTCCTCGTCAGGCGAGATATCTCCCCGCGCGGTATCGACGATGGAAACCTGATGCCCTCCCTCACGCAATGCCGCGACTACCTGTCCGGCCGATGCTATGGCTACGTCGCGCTCTGCCGAGGTTCCTCCTGTGAGTACGGTGACCCGCACCCTAGCGGCCGCCGATGAGTTGTTGCAGGAGATCGTAGCGGCTGACGATGCCGATAAGGGTGCCGTCCCGCTCGACGAGCACGGCGGGCGACTCTCTGGTCAGCATCGGCGCCAGTCGGTCGGACGGGGTGGTCGACTCCACCACTGGGAGCGGGTCGTCCATGACGTCCCGCACCGGTCGGTCCAGTACCGAGTGATCTTCCAGCGAGCGAGTCATCAGGCTTCCCTCGACCAGGCAGCCGATACAGCGGCCCTCGTCGACCACCGGCAACTGGCTGACCTCCCACGTCGTCATCAGGTTCAACGCCTGGCGCACAGCTGCAGCCGGCGCCACGCTCACCAACGGCGGCGCGCTCGACTGCCGCCGCTGCAGCAGGTCTCCGACGGTTACGCGCGGGAGATCGAGGTATTGATTCTCGCGCATCCAGTCGTCGTTGAACTGTTTGCTGAGATAGCGCTCTCCGGTGTCAGTAAGGATGGTGACGACGCAGGCGTCGGGGTCGTCGATCTCGCGGGCCACATCGAGCGCCAGGTGGACGTTCATTCCGGCCGACCCGCCGAGCAGCATGCCCTCCTCGTGTGCCATGCGCCGAGCCATGAGGAAGGAATCGCGGTCGGACACTTGGCGCCATTCATCGATGTAGTCGAACCAGACGGTGGTGGGGACCTTGTCGCCGCCCACTCCTTCGATCTTGTAGGGTTCGCCCTCACCCAACTGCCCTGTCCGGGCGTAGCCGGTGTAGAGCGATCCTTCCGGATCGCCGGCGATGACGCGAATGTCGCCGCGTTGTTCCTTGAGATATTTGCCGGCGCCACTCACCGTGCCGCCGGTGCCGGCGCCGGCGACGAAGTGGGTCACCTTGCCGTCGGTCTGTTGCCACACCTCGGGTCCAGTGGTCTGGTAGTGCGCCTCGGGGTTGACGTCGTTGTAGAACTGGTTGGCCAGCACGGCGCCCGGGGTGTCCTTGGCGATTTGCTTGGCCTTCATGACGTAGTTCTCAGGATGGTCGGCCGGCACGGCTGTGGGAGTGATGACCACCTCGGCACCATAGGCCCGGAGCAGCCGGACTTTTTCCTGCGACATTTTGTCGGGCATAGTGAAGATGCAGTGATAGCCCTTGAGAGACGCGGCTATAGCCAGGCCGATACCGGTGTTGCCGGAGGTGCCCTCCACCACGGTCCCGCCGGGTTTGAGGGTGCCCTCGAGTTCGGCGGCTTCGATTATGGCCAGGCCGATCCGGTCTTTGACTGAGCCACCGGGGTTGGCGAATTCGGCCTTGCCGTAGACCGGCGTCCGGATGCCCGCGCCGACCCGGGCGAGGCGGATCAATGGTGTCCAGCCGATGGTGTCGAGGACAGAATCGTATGGTGTGAGGTGAGAAGGCACACTCATGGCTAGATCCCTCCGGGGGACCGGAACTCTACTGGTTGAAGAAATGCCGCCGCCACCGGTTCGCCGTCCCTCAGGGCCGGTGAGAAGCGCAGTTGGCCTGCGCCCGCGAGGGCGGCCGAATCGAGGGCCGGGTAGCCGCTCGATTCGAACACCTGGCTCGAATCCGGTACCAGGCCGCCAGCGGAATCGACGTAGAGCTTGAGGAACACTGTGCCTTCGATACCTTGATCGAACAACCCGCGAGGGTACTCGATGGGTGAATCCGCGTTGAGAGCAACCGGCGGCAGTTCCTTGCGATCCCCCGCCGGTTGGTCTGGCGGCAGACTTACCACTCCGTCGTCGGGCTGACTGCAAGCGATCAGCGCCAGCGCGGCGAGGGTGGAGAGAACAACGGCGGCGCGGGTCATGAGCTGTCCTTGGCTCGACGCGTCAAATCCGCCAAGCGGTTCAGGGCCTCGAGCGGGGTCAGGGAGTCGACGTCGAGGTCGCGTAGTTCGTCGAGCATCGGGTCGGGGACGGAGCCAAACAGAGCCAACTGGCCCGGGTCAAGGCTCGGTGGTGGCGGTCCCTGGGCAACCCGATGATCGCCTTCCAGTGTTGCCAGAACCGCCTTGGCTCGACGCACTACGTCCGCCGGGAGGCCGGCGAGTTGCCCCACATGGATTCCGTAGGAACGGTCGGTCCCACCGGGCTCGAGCCGGTGGAGGAAAACCACACTGTCTCCCGTGTCGCGCACGGCCACGTTGAAATTCCTGGCGTGCTGGAGTTCTTCGGGGAGTTGCATCAACTCGTGGTAGTGGGTAGCGAACATTGTCTTGCAGCCGATGCGGTCGTGCAGGTGTTCGCTTACTGCCCAAGCGATGGCCACGCCATCGTAGGTGGAGGTGCCGCGGCCGATTTCGTCGAGCAACACCAGGCTTTGGGCGGTGGCGTTGTGCAGGATGGCGCTGGTCTCGCTCATTTCCACCATGAAGGTGGACTGTCCTCGGGCCAGGTTGTCGCTGGCTCCGACCCGGGTGAACAACCGGTCCACCACACCGACACGCGCGGCGCTGGCGGGGACGAACGACCCCATCTGGGCCAACACGGTGCACAGTCCGATCTGCCTGAGAATGGTAGACTTGCCCGACATGTTGGGGCCGGTGACCAGCAGCAGGCGCTGAGCTTTATCGAAGTGCACGTCGTTGGGGATAAAACTCTCCCGCGGCATCATCTCTTCGATGACCGGGTGACGGCAGCTCAGGTACTCGAGATGAAACCCGTCGGTCACTATGGGCCGGACGTACTGACCCACTGCGGCACGCTCTGCCAATGCTGCCCAGACATCCAACCGGGCCAGGGCCCGTGACGTTCGCTGTATGCGATCAATGGCGCCACCCACGTCCCGGCGCAACGTCTGGAACAATTCCGTCTCTCTGGTAGCAATCCGGTCTTCCGCTCCCAGGACCTTGGCCTCGTATTCCTTGAGTTCCGGGGTGACGTAGCGCTCGGCGTTGGCCAGCGTCTGCCGCCGCTGATAATCGGCGGGTACTTTGTCGCTATGGACCTTGGTTACCTCGAGGTAGTAGCCGAACACTTTGTTGAAGCCGACCTTCAATGAAGGAATGTCTGTGCGAGCGCGCTCCCGCTCCTGGAGCGAAGCGATGTACGCCTTGCCGCCGTCGCGCAGCTCCCGCAGTTCGTCGAGTTCGGGATCGAACCCCGCCTGGATGACGCCCCCTTCGGTCAGATTGACGGGCGGCCGCTCAGCCAGTGCCGCGGTGAGCGCCTGGCACACATCGGTAAGCGGGTCGAGTTGGTCGTAAACAGCTGCGAGCGCAGGACATTGCGAGTCGTTGCCTGAGAGCCCGGTGAGGCTCTCCAGGACATCGGGCAGACGAGCCAGAGAATCACGCAGTGCGGCCAGTTCTCTGGGATTGGCGCGTCCGGCCGCTGCCCGGCCAGCCAATCGTTCGAGATCCCGCACGCCGGTAAGCGCCTCACGCACCCGCTCCCGGCCGAGGCTATCTGTCAGCAGCACTTGGACGGCGTCGAGCCGCTCGTCGATTTCCTGCGGGTCCTTGAGGGGTGACAGGAGCCAGACGCGCATCAATCGGGCCCCCATGGGGGTGACGGTGCCGTCGATGATCTCGAGTAGCGTCACGCCTCGGGTGCCCGATCGGAGTGGTTCCACCAGTTCGAGGTTGCGACGAGTCATGTCGTCGAGCCAGAGATGTCGTTCGCTGCGTCTGACAACGGGGCGGGCCAGATGGGGCAGGCCGCCGGGCTGCAGCTCTCCCAGGTAGCGCAGCAGCGCCCCTGCGGCGCCTACGGCTGGGCTGTCGGCGGTTTCAAGGCCCAAACCGTTCAACGACGAGAGTTCGAACCGGCGGGCGAGTTCTTCACCGGCGAGTTCGGGATCGAATTCCCACGACTCGCGCTCGGTGCGGAGCACACCGTCGTCCACCAAGAGATCCGCGGCCGACGGCGCCAGCAGCTCCGCCGGGCGCAGCCGACTCAGGGCTTCTGGCCAGGCATCGGGCGTCACCACCTCGAGTTGGAATTCTCCCGTGCTGAGGTCGATGGCAGCCACTCCGATGTGGCCATCCCGCGGAAAAGCCGCCACGAGGTAGTTGTTCCGTTCTCCCGGTAGCCAACCATCCTCGAGCAGTGCACCAGGGGTAACGGTTTCCACCACATCCCGCTTGACGATGCCCTTGGATTTCTTGGGGTCTTCCACCTGCTCGCAGATGGCCACTCGGTGGCCCTGTCCCACCAGTTGGCGGACGTACTGGGCCGCCGCCTTGACCGGAACGCCCGCGAGCGGCACGCCGTCTCCCCGGGCGGTGAGGGTGATGTCGAGCGCCTTGGCGCCGATCTCGGCGTCTTCGAAGAACATCTCGTAGAAGTCGCCCATGCGGAAGAACAGGATGGCGTTCTGGTGACGCGACTTGATGTCGCGGTATTGGAGCAGCAAAGGCGACGTGGTGCGGTCGGCCACGCGGCTCACTGTTCGACCACCACGAACGGTACTCCGCCTATGCGCGAGCGGATGGCGCGCACGGCTTCGTCGGCGGCCGGACGATCGCGGTACTCTCCAGCTCGCACCTTGTAGAGTCCGGCGTCCTCGACGATGCTCACCGGATAACCCAGGTTCCTGAGCCCGGCGGCCACTTCGTCCGCCGCGGTCCGGGAACTGACTGCCACCACCTGCACCCGGTATACCGGGCCGGCCGGAGGTGCAGCCTGGCCGCCTTGGGATGGTTGGGGATCGACGGTCGACCCGCCACCGCACCGGCCGCTGAAATACCGCAACTGGTTTGCGGTTTCGACGTCGCTGCCGGTTCGGGACAAGCCAAGGGTTACCCAATCGCAGGCGGCGTCATCGTCGTTCAAGTCGACGGACGCCCGCGCGGCCCAATAGGCTGCCGTCGGTAGCAGTGGGCTGGCCGGATAGTCCGCCCGTAGTCGCTCGACCGCACGCACGGTACCCAGGGGATCATGAGACACGTAGCGGATCTGGGCCAACCGCAGGAGCGCGTCGTCGGCCCAGGGCGAAAAACTGAATTCCAGCGCCACGCGCCGGAAGTACCTTTGAGCGTCGGGCGCGGTCGGGGCGATGGTACCCGCGGCGTAAAGCGCTTCGGGATAAACCGGGTCGTTGGTGGCTAGCGAGGCGATTATGGACTGGATGCGGGCTCGGGCCGAATCAGAGTTGCCCTCCTGCGCCATTTTTACCGCGGCCACGACGCGCTCGTCCTGCTGGCTCCACCCGTTAGTGGCGGCAGAGGACAGGAGGGCCAGGGCCAGGAAAATGTATCCGGGTTTCATACAGTCACCTCTCGACCTGCAGCCAGCCGCATGACCAGATCGGTCAGCACGCCGGCATCGTCAGATAGACGCGTGTCCTTGAGGAATTCATCGGCCCGCCGGGCATCGTCGATCGCCTGGCGCACCCTCGGCAGGGGCCACTGGGGGGCCCACGAGGCCCACTTGCCAGCTTCGTCACCCCATTTGACACCGTAAATCCTGGCAATCTTGATAGCGTCGAACGCGGCCTGCCGCAGCGAGCCGCCCCTCTTACCGGCGTCGTAGTGAGCCCGGGCCAAGCCGACTCCAATGAGGGCCTGGCTCAAGGCCATCAACATGCGCACCCCGTTGGTGCCCGACTGATTCAGAATGGACTCGATGAGCGAGGCCGCTTTGGCCGTATCTCCGGCCAGGACGGCGTCGCGCCAATCTGTCAGCGTCTCGCCCTGATGTATGCCTACTGTATCACCCACCTGCTGGATGGTGATGGGGCCGTCCACCGCGAGGCCCGACAGCTTGGCCACCTCCGAGCGGAGCGCCCCCAAATCGGCGCCTACGGTCTCCAGGAGGTGGCTGTCGGCGCCCTGATCGAACTGGATGTGATTGCGGTCTGCTTCCCGCTTGAGCCATCGGACCGTGTCCTCCAGCGGCATCTCCTTGAAATCCACGGTGTAGGCCGCCGCGGACAAGACTTTGTCTGGTTTGTCGTCGGTGGCCGACTGGACCAGGATGAGGACCGTGTCAGGCGCGGGGTCTTGCAGGTAATTCACCGCCGCCTTCTTGGCTCGAGTCTTCCTCTTCCACGCCTCGACCCCGCGCACCACCACGACTCGCCGGTCGGCCATCATCGGGAGAGCGCTGCACAGGTCGGCCAGGCCGGCCGGGTCGACCTGGTTGGCCTGCACCTGGTCGAAATTGAAGTCCTTCAGGGACTTATCAAGGACGGCCTCGATGATATCGGAAATCGCCTCGTCCTTGAGCACGTCCTCTGTGCCGTGGAAGTAGTAGGCGGGCTCGGGGCCACGCTTCCTGAACCTGCTGTAGAACGTCTTCATGTTGTGCGTCGGCATAGCTGAATCTTACTTCTCTGGGGCAGGGCAAGAAAGGCGGCCGCGGGTGAAGTGTTGCAGGTAGAACAGGCAACAGAGGGTCTTGCCGTCCACAATCTCACCCCGGGCCACCATGCGGCCCACCTCGGACCATCTGAGCGGGCGGACTTCGAGGAATTCGTCGATTTCACGGTCGTGGTCTCCCACGCCGGTCACCTCTGCGGCGAACAGGTGGATGATCTCGTCGGTGAACCCGGGTGTGGTGTAAACGCTGGCTACGCGATCGACTCTGCCCGCGGTGTAGCCGGTTTCTTCGAGCATCTCGCGGCGGGCGCAGTCTTCCGGTGATTCATCGGGTTCCAGTCTTCCGGCTGGAATCTCCCACACGTAACCGTCGGCGGCGTGGCGGAACTGATAAATGAGTGCCACCCGGGGATCGGCTGACGATGGTGGATCCAGAAACGGCAACACCGCGGCGGCCCCCGGGTGTCGAATCATCTCGAGTCGGCCGGTGGAGCCGTCGGGAAATTCGACTGTGTCGAGGTCGACGTCGAAGACGCGGCCGGAGTAGAGACGGGTGGATGATTTCAATGCCATTTTCTGCTTCTCATCCAAGCCACCGGGACCTTGAACGCTTCGGCGACATAGTAGGCCAACTCGCTGCGCAACGATTCCGAGATGGGACTGGTTCGAGTGGGCGAGGTGTAGGCTACCATATCGAGTCGATTGGCTTCGAGGCGCAAGCGGGCCATGTGGAACGGATCACTGACGAGGGTGACTGTTTCGAGGCCTTCGCGCGCGCGCCAGTGGTTTAGGGCCTCCATAGAGGACAGGGTCGAACGGCCTTCCGGCAGCACCTTGAGATCGGCTGCCGGGATGTTGTGGCTTTCGAGATAACGCTTGCCGACCAGCGCCTCGCTGGTGGTGTCTCCGGTACCGACGCCACCCGTGAGCACGATGATCGGTGCCAGTCCTTGCTGATACAACACCAGCGCGTGATCCAAGCGAGACTCCAGCACCGGTGACGGTCTGCCGTCATACTGAGCGGCACCGAGGACCACGATGGCGTCGGTAGCTTGTCGCTGGTCGTCTGCTCCGGTGCGTACCACGTAGGTGAACGAAACCAGGTATACGACGAAACCGACAACGAGGACGGTGCCGGCGATGAAGAGCATGCGGCGCATGGGGGAAAGCTATTGGGGCCATGAGCAATGAGCTATGGGCTATGAGCGGTGGGCTGAGTTTTCACCGCCCATAGCCCATAGCCCATTCCTCATAGATCATGGCTCTCCCCGTGCACCGGGACCACGACATCACCGACGCCTTCGTCGCGCAGTATCGTCGCCATCGCCTCCGCGGCGTCGGTTTCGCCGTGGACGACAAAGGCCCGATGGATGGGGCCACCCAGCTGACGGATCCATTGGCGCAGTTCGTCGCGGTCGGCGTGCGCGGAGTAACCCTCCAGGGTTTCGACTTCGGCGTTTCGCTCGACGTCGCGGCCGAAGATCTTGACGACTTTCTGGCCTTCTTTGAGACGCCGCCCCAGAGTTTGGTTCGCTTGATAGCCAACGAACAGAACCAGGTTACGGTGGTTGCCGATGTGGTTCTTCAAGTGGTGCAGGATGCGGCCCGACTCACACATCCCCGACGCCGAGATTATCACGGCAGGGCCGGCGAGGGAGTTAAGACGTTTCGATTCTTCGACGTCGCGCACGTAGTGCACCATGGGGAAATCGAACAGCCGGTCGGTCTCGTCGACCAGCCATTCGGTCTGGTCAAACACCTCGGGATGCAACCGGAACACGTCGGTGGCGTTCACTGCCATGGGGCTGTCGATATAGATGGGTATGTCGGGAATTGCCTGGCGCCGGCGTAGCGCGTGCAGGCTGTAAACCAACTCCTGGGTCCGGCCCACGGCGAACGCCGGAATGAGAATCTTGCCGCCGCGCTCCGCCACACGGGTTACCAGTTGGCCCAGTTTTGTCTCGGAGTCTTCTACCGTTTCGTGGGTTCGGTTTCCGTAGGTGGATTCAACGATGAGGGTATGGACGGGACCCGGAGGAGGCGCCGGGTCGCGGATGATGGGGAGGTTGCAGCGACCGATGTCACCTGAAAAAACCAGACGGTGGGGTTCTGGCTCCGAAAGTCGGAGGTCCACGGTGGCCGAGCCGAGGATGTGTCCCGCTTCTACGAACTCGAACACCAGGTTCTTGCGGGCGTACAGCGGCCGGCGATACGGCACCCCTACTATCAAGGACTGCACGGCCAGGGCGTCTACCATGGTGTAGAGCGGCTCGCTCTCATCGCCCAACTTGCCTTTGCGGGCCAAGTACTCCGCGTCCTTTTTCTGGATGTGGGCCGAATCGGGCAACATCACGGCGCAAAGGTCTCTGGTGGCCGGGGTGGCGTATATGGGTCCGTGGAACCCGTGGCGCACCAACAGCGGGAGGCGACCGCTGTGGTCGATGTGGGCGTGGCTCAAAATGACCGCGTCGACACGCCGCGGGTCGATGGGAAGGGTGGCGTTGAGTTGGTGGGTTTCCTTGCGACGGCCCTGAAACAACCCGGCGTCGAGGCAGATGCGAGCACCGGCGGCCTCGAGCACGTGCATGGAGCCGGTGACTTGGCCGGCGGCTCCCCAGAAAGTGAGGCGAGGAGTCATGGGACAGCCTGCGGCTGTCGGCGGGGGAAGCGAGGGCAGCCGAATGAAGCCGCACACCGCATGCCGCACCTATTTCGTTCCAAAAATTCGATCCCCCGCATCGCCCAGTCCGGGGAGAATGTAGCCCTTGTGGTTGAGTTCTCGGTCAAGGGCTGCCACGAATACGGGTACGTCGGGGTGGTCGTCGAGCATTTTCTGGACGCCTTCAGGGGCGGCCACGAGACACAACAGGCGGCAGCGTATGACGCCTTGTTGTTTGAGTTGGGTTGTGGCTGCCGATGCCGAGCCGCCGGTGGCGAGCATGGGGTCCAGGAGAAAGAAGTCGCGTTCGTCCTGGGCCGGGGGGGCCTTCAGGTAGTAGCTCACCGGTTCCAGGGATTCATGATCGCGGTACAGGCCCACGTGTCCTACCCGGGCCGAGGGAATCAGATCCAGGATGCCGTCGACCATGCCGAGGCCGGCACGGAGGATGGGCACCAGGGCCAACTTCTTGCCACCGATGCGGGTGCCAGTGGTATGCTCCAGCGGCGTGTCCACCTCAGCCGCTTCGATGGGGAGGTCCTTGGTGACCTCGTAGGCCATGAGCATGGCGATCTCGTTGACCAGCTCACGGAATTTCTTGGTGGTGGTGTCCCGGCTTCGCAGGATGGTGAGCTTGTGCTGGATCAGCGGGTGGTCGAGCACGGTGAGGTTGGGGAAGTCCGGGTGGGCCATGGGGGGAGGATACCGGTCGGCCAAGGGTCTGGCAACGGCGACTAACCCTCATTCGAGGTACTGCCGTGCTATCCGGCGGCCGAAGTAGACGCCGGCGGCCGTTCCCAGGATGCTGACGACGAAAGCGGTCATGAACCCGACAAGAGCGCCGAGCCACCAACCCAACCAACCCCCGGCAAAAGCGCCGATGAAGGCCAAGAGTTTGGACATACCTACGGTCCTGTTTCGGGTGGAGGGCGTGTCTGCATGGCCTTGGATTAATAGGGCAACTTGCGGATTCGGCAAGTGTTTGGGGCATTGGCCGTTGCGCGGTCCGGTTGGGCCGGTTCCCCTTGGCATGAGGCGGCTGCTATCCTATTATTCCCGCGCTCCAGGCCAGGTAGCTCAGTTGGTAGAGCAGCGGACTGAAAATCCGCGTGTCGGCGGTTCGATTCCGTCCCTGGCCACTTGCTGACGGACTTCGCTCCTTGGCCAATCGATGTTGGAAGTTCGGCGGTGGACCTCGCTCTGCTCGGTCGTTCTTCGCGGCCCCAGAGCGGGCCGCTACGGATCGATTCCGTCCCTGGCCACTTGCTGACAGACGTCGCTCATTTGCCAACCGATGTTGGAGGTTCGGCGTCGCTTGTCGATCATCCCGTTTAGACTCTGCGCGCATCTTCGTAACGGTCATCGTTTTCGGTGATAACCTCTCAGCGCACCTGCTGGCTCAGACTCTCGATCGTCGCTTTGCTAATTATCTTCCCCCCGAAGGAGCTGGCCAAGCTTGTTCCGGGGGAGTGGATACGCAAGAGTCCCTCTCGCCAATGGAACCGAAGCTCCCTACCTCGCCATGAACGTGAGCGAATAGGATGACCTTAGAGCCCCAGGCCGGGCCCAGGCCCGGGCCCCGACATTGGCTGGCGCTGGCCGGTGCCGCCGTGGCATTAGCTGCTTGGGCCACGTCGCGCCCCGACACCGCACCATCCGATTTTGAAGTGTTCTGGTCGGCCGGCGCGCGGTTCATGGCGGGCGAGCCGCTCTACCCGTCGGTGCCCATCGACGTGGCGTTCCTTTACCCGCCCTTTGCCGCATGGCTGTTCCAGTTCGTGGCCCTGCTGCCGCTGGAAACCGCCTCGCATGTTTTTGCCGTCATGAACACGTTGCTCTACTTCGCCGTGATGTGGCTAAGTGGGGTAGCCCTCAGCACCGCGTATCCCGAATCGCGCTGGCGCTTGGGGTTGGCAGTCGGCGTGACGTTCACCTTTCCCTACGCCCAATGGAACACCATCTGGGGCCAAAGCAATCTGCTGGTCTTGGTCTTAGTGCTGGGTGCGATAGTGTCGATTCAGCGGGACCGTTTGATGTTGGCGGGTGCTGTTTTGGCGTTCGCCGCCGGGATCAAGGTGATACCGGCCATTTTCGGCGTGTGGCTCGTGCTCAGGTTTGGTAGGCGCGCCGTGTTGGGGTTGGTGCTCGGGACGGTGCTGGTGGTGTTGGTACCCATTTTGTGGCGGGGTCCGTCGCAAGGCATGACGGACCTGGCTGCGTTCGTCGATTCGGTTCTGCGAGGATTCCTGACTGGTGGCGTGCGGGTCAGGGCAGACAACTACAATTTGGCGACGCTGGTATACGGGGTGTTGGGAGGGGTGCCCGCATTCGGCTCGTGGCAGGCACCTTATTTCGTGGTCGACGCGGGAGAGGCGGTTCGAGCAATGGTGTATCGAATCTTGGCTCTGACGGCCTTGGGCGGTTGGGTGACGGTCCTTCTCCTGAGAAGGAAGCGCAACGAACGGTGGTCTCTTGTGGAGGTCACGGCAACCTTTCTGCTGGCGGCGCTGGTGTCGGGAGTTACCTGGCACCACCACCTCGTCACGTTGTTGTTCGTCATGGCGGTGCTGGTCGTTGAACTGGGTCGCCAAGCCACTGGTCGTTGGCTTCTCGCCCTGAGCGTAGCCCTGCTGGTGACGGGAAGTGTGGGACGGGACGTCGTCGGTTCGTTCTTCCATAGTCAGATGCAGCAATTTCACTTGATGCGAATCGGCCTGGTGCTGGCCTTCGTGTGGACGCTGATTTCGCTGGGGCGTTCTCGCAACGCGGAGAGAACGGAGGCCTGAGGCGCGGTCTCTGGCCATGAAGGCTGTGGCTGCGTTACACTATCGGGTCACCGCGGAGTCTGGACCTGCTGGGTGGCGGAACTGTCAACGAGGGACACTGGCGGTATGAGCGAGTTTTTCAAGACCATCACCACGAGCGCCGTGCTCTTCGGACTAACGGCCTGCAACAGCGGAGCCGACATGCCTGCGGTGCCAGATCAGGTCGAGACCGTCTCTCTTGCCGGCAGCGAGTGGGTATTGAAGGCGTTCGGGCCGGAGGACGAGGAAGTAGTTGCCGCTGCACCGGCCATTACGGTGATGTTCGGGGCCGATAGTACTTTCGCCGGATCGGCCGGCTGCAACCGCTATTTCGGCCGGTTCCTGACACCGGGCGGAGATTCCCTGGTTATGGGAGAGGCCGGTTCGACCATGATGGCCTGTCCCGAGCCCGCGATGGCGCAGGAGTACCGCTACTTGCAAACGTTGGGCAACGTGGGGCATTACCGGATGGCGGCCGGAGAGTTGGTGCTGCTGGATGGGACGGGCCAGTTGTTGCGCTTCGTCCGCGGGCCTGCCAACGACTAGGAAAAATCTCAAGAGGAAGTGATTCGATGTTGTCCACCACACTCACGCTATTGGCCCTCGGTACGACCATCACCAGTCTTCCCGGCCAAAGCGATACGCTTCATTTCACTTACGTCGCGGCGGGTGGGCGCAACACATGCGCCATCGCTCCCCGTGGTATAGCCTACTGCTGGGGCGCCAACGACCAGGGACAACTGGGAGATGGCGATCAGCGCACCGAGTCCAAGCGCCGCCCGAGTCGTTTGGCCACCGAGCACCGGTTCCTCTCTTTGTCAGTAGGCGGCCGGTTTGCCTGCGGCGTAACGGTGGACAGCCTGGCGTTTTGTTGGGGCGCCAATCGTGAAGGGCAATTGGGCAACGGCACCACCGACCGGTCGCTGGTGCCGGTGCCGGTGGCAGGTTCGATTCACTTCACGAGCCTGTCGGCCGGCAGAGACCACGCCTGTGGGCTTACACCTGACGGCCGAGCCTATTGTTGGGGAAGCAACACCGACGCCCAGATAGGCGATAGCGGCTCATGGAAACGAGGATCGTTTCATACCGAGCCTGTGGCGGTGGTGGGCGGGCACGAATTCAGTGCACTGGTGGGCGGCGGCTGGGATTCGAGCTGTGGCCTTGCCAACTCCGGAGAAGCACTGTGCTGGGGTGGGGTCGATCTCCTGAAGTGGCGCGCCACGCCCACCTCGACCCCGATCGTTGTCTCAGACACCATCCAATTCTGGGCCCTGGCCGGTGGGTCCGATCACCTTTGTGGTTTGAGCGACAAGGCCACGCTGTGCTGGGGAGAGAATCGTTCCGGCCAGCTGGGCGACGGCGGCAACGACCGCCAGACCGAACCCACCCCGGTGGCCAGCGACTCGATGTTTATTCGCCTCGCCGCCGGCTCCCAGCACACCTGTGGGTTGACGGTGCCCGGACAGGCCTACTGCTGGGGCGCCAATCAGTCGGGCCAACTGGGAACCGGACGCGATGCCTGGCGCAACCAGGGATGGAACACGCCACAACTGGTCTTCGGCAACCAGGCGTTCCGGGTGATCGTGGCCGGCGAGAGCCACACTTGCGGCATGGTCGCCGACGGACAGTTGTACTGCTGGGGTGAGAACCGGGCGGGACAGCTGGGGAGCGGCTCGTTGGGCACTGGGTGGAGCAACATTCCCACGCTCGTCGCCGGGTCGTAGGACGAGGTAAATCCCACTAACTCGTTGT
>CAXMUQ010000047.1:0-24826 GCA_964196605.1 uncultured Acidimicrobiia bacterium | reverse complement strand
GAACAGAGCGGTCATGAGGACGCTGTAGGTGCCGTTGACCACCAGGAAAGCCCAGCCTCTCGGGCCCGCGCCGAACATGTTTCCGTAACGCAGCCAGGCGCCGCCCAACCAGCCCATGAGGCTCAGGAGCACCAAGCCGCCCACAACCACGATCCCCAGTAGCCACATCGGGGCGTCCTGCGGATTCTTGCCCGCCCGGACAATGCGACGCTCGAGAGGCAGTATCAGTGGGTCACTCACGCGGCGGACAAACTTGGGCCACGGCCCGAACGGGGCGAGATGCTTGCGCCGGACTGCCCAATGGGTGGCGGCCACGGTTGCTGCGAAGCCCAAGCCCGCCAATGCCAAGCCCCGCGCCACCAGCATTGCATTCATGATGATGGCCCTCCCACCGTGAGCTCGATCTCAGCGCTGTCTACCAGGGCGCACCGCAGCCGATAGGCGCCTTCGAGGGTGAGTTGTTCCAATACACCGGCATCACCGCTGCAACTAGACACCGCGTGGCCGCTCAGGCGACGGAACGCCACTACGACCCGTAGCGACCCCGCCTGTGTCTCGATCCAGCGGGCGGTGGTTGGCGTGAGGCTGTCGACGCCCATGTGGCGCAAGCTTCGGGGCCGCCTGCCACTGTGTGAACTCTCGTAGCCGGTTGCCTGGTCGACGAGGTCGAAGATTTCCTGGCCCAAGAGGTCCGCATCTTTCTGGGACAGGGCTTGCCGAGCCCTTTCCTTGCGGACTTCCTCGCTACCGCAGGCTGTCACGGGGGTGGTGATCAGGACTGTGAGAGCAAGCCAGAGGAGGGAGAACCGTGCCTTCATATCCTGGAAGGTAATCGTCGCGATGGGGTTTATCGAAAGCGAAAGCGGCGACAGTTCCCGGTCGCCGCCTAGCTGCTACGTGTCATTGGGGCGTCGGTGCCTTCAGACTCCAGCATCGTCCTGTTCAGTGTCCCCGACGGGTTGAGGAAGTTCCTTTTCGAGGAGGTACCACGTTTCCCCACCGATATAATCCGGACGCTCCAGGACCCGGCGCCAGCCGAACGCGGCCATGAGTGCCTCTGACCTGAGGTCTTGGGTCCAGAACTCCACCAGGTGCGCGCCGCTGAGGCCGGCGTGCTCTTCGAAGGCGGCCAACAACCGGTGCGCGTGCCCCTGGTGACGCTCCTGCGCCACGACAGCCAGTTCCATGAGATGGGCCACCCCACCACGGAGGGCATACCGCAATCCACCGATCCAGTCACCGATCTCGTTGGCGAGGACCAGGTGGTGGTCCTGGGACTGAAAGGCGCTCCCGCTGGTCTCGGCTTGGCGTAGGAGAACGTCGCCCAACCAATCAGAGAACTCCTCGTCCTGTTCTATCTCTCGAATCGTCAATTCTGACATTCAGCACCCGTGAATTCGGTAAGTCGCCTCTATAATGGTCCCATTATGCAATGGTGATGCCAGCAGTTCCGCCATATGGTGATGGCTGATCTTGGTTAAGACTCGGCGGTGTAACACATTGTGACTATTATTGTTACATCACTGAGCCACAGGCAGCCGGAGGTGCCGCTCTGGCCTCGCTCAGGGGTCCGGTGTGTCCTTCGGGCGGGGCTTTCCTGCCATCCCACATCCAGGGACCTGCCATCCCACACCCTGGGAGACGAACTCGTCGTGTGGTTTTGACACTTTCTGTGGGGGTACCTAGCTTTCCCGGATGAACGCCCCCACCGCACCCAAGGCAACGGTGCGCTGCGCCTTCTGCAGCAAGCTGAACCGGATCGACCTCGGCAGGGCGGAGGACCAGCCCAAATGCGGGGATTGCGGCCGTCCCATAAGGTTGGATCGCCCACTGAAGGTTACCGATTCCGACTTCGACCAGGTGGTAAATGGGGCCGGTGTCCCAGTGGTGGTCGACTTTCACGCGGATTGGTGTGGGCCGTGCAAGATGATGGCCCCGACGCTGGATGAGTTCGCCAACTCGCGTGTCGGCAAGGTGCTGGTGCTCAAGTTGGATACGGATGCCAATCAGAAAACGGCCCAGCGATTTGGTATCAAGGGGATCCCCACCATCATTGCCTTCATCGAAGGCACCGAAACGGCGCGTCACGTCGGTATGGCAGATGAGGCCGTGCTGGCCTCACTGGCAGGCGTCTAGAGCGCTTGGCAGCGCCGGCTGACGGGCACGGCATCACCGCACAACACGGCCTCCGCCATTCCTGAGGACACCGTCCCGCAGGCCGTGGTCTGAGCGCTCTGCGCAGCTTGGGCTTCATTGGCGGCCGAGGCCGTAGCGCAGTTGCGGCGGCCGTTGAACTCCACGCACACGTCACATTCCACCTGCTGACTGGCCATGGTGCTCCACATGAGGAGCACTACGAATCCGGCCACGATGAGCCAGACGATGTGCTTCCGGCTTGCCTTCACCGCCATGGTTAACCGCCTCCCATCATGGCTGGGACCGCTGTGGGCAAAGCACCGATAAGCCATACCAGACCCGCCGCGATGAGCGCCTTGTTCATGTCGATCTTGCCGATCACCTTGAGGCCGAGGGCCAGCAGGAGCGTGATCCAGAGCAAGGTGAGGTCGAATCGATTGGCTAGCGCGATGGTCAGGGCGGACGCGGTGTCGGGGTCGAGGAACCGAGAGGGTCCCAGACTCAATCGGTTGGCGCCGTTCAGTGCCTCCGGAGGCAGGAACAGGCCCTGAACACCGCCAGCAAGTAGGCCGAAGAGTCGCGGAAACGAAGCGTAGGTAGCAATCAGCATCGCCTGCCCCAGTTTCTCGGTGGCCCCCACAAGCTTGCCCGCACCCCAGAGGATCAACCCGAGGAGCAACGCGAGGATCGGGAATATCACCAAGGAAACTACGCCGATCACCTTTTGCTGAATGGCGATCCCTTGCTCGACCTGCTCGGCAGTAAGGTCGTTTTTCTGCTGGGCAGCCTCCATCCCCCGGGCAAGATCCGCATCGAGGACCGGCGCGTAGCTCCCCCTCAGCCCGATGACCAGCAGGGCGGCCACGACCGTGAGAATCAGCAGTGGCAGCCAGAAACTGGCATCCTGACGTCGGGCAAAAACCTTTGATGGGGCGAAGAAGATCTCGAGGTAGTCTTCCCACCACGACGCTGCCGTCTCGGATGATGTCGTTTGATCGGTCATGCTGGTCTCCCGAATCGAAATGTGGAGCGTTCAGGAACCGGAGGTCGGATCTCGGGTCTCCGACGCTACCCAATTCTCATATGGTGGGTGGCCGTCAGCGACCGGGACGACGATCACCTCTGGAATGTCGTAGGGGTGCAGTTTCACCACACGGATACGCAGCTGTTCAACCAGGAGTTTCGTCGTCTTGAAATGACAGTACCATTCTGTGGCGTTGTCAAGTTTCCCCTGCCACCAGTAGATCGATTCGACAGGCCCTTGGATCTGGGCGCAGGCGGCCAGGCGTTCACTCACTATCGTTTGCGCGATTTTGATCGCCTGGGCCTTGCTGTCGACGGTGGTTGTTAATTGGATTATGTCCGTCACGGATCCGCCCGCCCGATGGCGTTACTGACCGATGCCCGGAGTGTCGGACCCCGCCACCCCGTCGTCGATCGGCAAGATGGCAAGGCGCCACCCGCTGGGGAATCGTACCGTCAGCCGATGGCCCAGTGTGTCAGCCAATACAACTTCTACACCCAGTGAACGTGCGTATTCTACGGCGCTGTCCATCTGACGAGCGAGTGCCTCGGGGGTGTCGACCTGGTAGGCCGCGGCGAATTCTCGGCCGATGGCCACGGCCTTGGCCTGCTCAACTCCGTACGAGGCCCACTGCGCGGCTGGGATGAGTCCCGCCTCATCGGCTAGTGGGGCGTAGCCGTGGTAGTCGCGACAGGCGGTGACCGCTACCAGCGTGAGGACGGTGAGGGTGATGCGTTTCATGGCATGTCCTGGTCATTGCCCGTGATTCCCGCGAGGCGTTTCCTGGAGGATCTGTCCGATAGTTGGCAATGATGCCTGGGGAGGTGAGTCTGGTCAAGCACTAACGACAATACTATCGTTGGGCGCTCCCCGGTCTAAGAGACCATGGCTTGAACCGTCGGTAAAACCCTCCATGCTTCTAAAGAATCGGATCGAGCATTCCTTTGATGCGCGGTAAGCGCCCAACCCAACCCGGATTGTGCCTCCTCCCCGTGGCCTTCCTGGTCGTGCCATTGGTTGTCGGGAACTGGTGTGTTGCGGAAGCGCAGGCTCAGGTATGCTCCGCCACCAATGCGAAGTGTCACTCAGCCACTACCGACGTCGGTTTGCGCGAGGCGGCGTTTTTCGGTGTGGGGATCGGTGCGTTGATGGTCCTCGACGAAATCGTGTGGCAAGGGGTGTCGGATTCGCACGGGCCCGGTGGCACCATTCTGCTGGAGCCTTTCCGCGCCCTGGGCGACGGCGCGGCGATGGCCATCGTGAGTGGCGGGACGTTCCTGGCCGGCTTGGCCACGGGGGACGAAGACCTCACACGTACGGGGGAGCGCTTGTTGGCAACCATGGCTCTGGCGGCGGGGGCGGTCCACGTGACGAAGTTCGTCTTCGGGCGCAGCCGACCATACGAGGGTGAGGGGGCGCTGTCGTTCAACCCGGGGACGCCGGGGAGTTCTTTCTACTCGGGGCACGCCACCATGGCATTTGCCATGGCTACTGCGCTGTCCGAGGAAATCAACAACACTGCCGCGACGGTGATTCTCTATTCTGCGGCCAGTCTGGCGGGCTACTCACGTGTGTACGACGACCAACACTGGCTCAGCGACGTGGTTGCGGGAGCGGTGATGGGGATTGCCAGCGCGAAGTTCGTATACGGCCGATGGACCATTTTCGGACTTCGTGCTCCTTCGTTTCTGGCCGGGCCCACCAGCGTCAGTATGTCCTACCGGCTCACATTTTGACCTCCATGTGGATCGCGCTTTCAAAATGGACCTCCAGGCGCCGCCGTCTGGTTGCCATGGTCGGGACACTGCTGACGGCCCTGCCCATTTCCGCGGCCGCCCAGGACATTGGCGGACCGTTGGTCGTTTATAACGCGGGCAGCCTGGCAGTACCGTTCAAGTTGTTGCTCGACGCGTTCACCAAGCGCTATCCGGACGTCCGCGTCCAGCAGGAACATTCCGGCAGCCTGGCGGCCGTGAGAAAATTGACGGAATTCGATCACATTCCCGATATTCTGGCGCTGGCTGATGTTACGCTCTTTGCCGCGCTGCTTGAGCCGGGGTACACGTCATGGCACGCTGCCTTTGCCAGAAACGCCATGGTTCTGGCCGTGTCTCCCATGGTGCCGCCAGGTGACCGGGGCACGGCTGACAACTGGCCCGACGTGTTGCTCGACGACTCGGTGCGCTGGGGGCACGCAGATCCAGCCGTCGATCCTGCAGGTTACCGCACTTTCATGGTATTCGACTTGGCGGAGCGTCACTACGGCCGTCCCGGTCTCGGGCAAGAGCTCCGTGATCGGTCCGAGCCACGGTATACCAGGCCCAAGTCGGTTGACTTGGTGGCACTGCTGCAGTTGGGAGAGTTGGACTACGCCTGGTTGTATGCTTCAGTCGCGCGGTTACACGACCTTCCATATGTATCGCTGCCGGAGGCGGTAAACCTCAGCTCGCCACAGCTGGCCGATGTGTACCACCATGCGGTCGTCCGCGTCCCAGGCCGGACCGGCGCGCCTGGTGATACCATCGAACTCAGGGGGCGGGCCATCGAGTTGGCCGTGTCGGTGCCCAGCGCTGCCCCCCATCCTGAGGCGGCGCAAGCGTTCTTCCGCTTCCTGGTGTCGGCGGAAGGGCAGGCCGTCCTTGAGCAGAGCGGTTTGCTGACGGTCGATCCACCGCAAATCAGTGGGGACCCGCCGCCTGGTCTCCTCCCCTGAGCGGGCCGATCGTGGGCCGGCGTTACCCGTTGCCCGACGCCTCCAAATCGGGTAAGCTCCCGCGCATTCGTACGGGCAGGCCGGGTCCCGCTGTCCCTCAGGATTGATTATCTCGCACCGTGGATGTCCCATGAGCAGCACGCCCAATATCCCGAAGCCGCACAACGAACCAATAATGAGCTACGCCCCGGGGACACTCGAGCGGAGTGCTCTCCAGGCGAAATTGAAGACAGTCT
The DNA here is from genome assembly GCA_964196605.1 of uncultured Acidimicrobiia bacterium. GTDB lineage: Bacteria > Gemmatimonadota > Gemmatimonadetes > Gemmatimonadales > GWC2-71-9 > N074bin45. Next base: position 18,717 of record CAXMUQ010000047.1, on the reverse strand, counting down.
GGGAGGATGAGGTTGAAATCCCCGTCATCGTCGGGGGAAAAGAGGTTCGTACGGGCGACACGTACCAAGTAGTGTCCCCGCACGACCATGGCCACACTTTGGCCACGGTCCATTCAGCGGACGCCGCCACTGTGTCTGCCGCTGCTGCGGCCGCGGTCGAGGCTCAGCGTGAGTGGGCCAGTTGGTCTTTCACGGATCGAGCGGCGGTGTTTCTCAAGGCCGCCGACCTGCTGGCCGGTCCTTGGCGGGATATCATCAACGCCAGCACCATGGCGGGTCAGAGCAAGACGGTTTACCAAGCTGAAATCGATGCCGCCTGTGAGATGATCGACTTCCTGAAGTTCAACGTGTACTACGCCGAGCAGATTTACGAGATGCAGCCGGATGCCGGCCCTGGAGTGTGGAATCGACTGGAGTACCGGCCATTGGAAGGGTTCATCTGGGCCATTTCTCCGTTCAACTTCACGTCGATCGGCGGGAATCTGTGCAGCGCCCCCGCGCTGATGGGGACGACTGCGGTGTGGAAACCATCCCACACCGGCACTCTGAGTAACTACTACATGTTCAAGCTGTTCGAGGAGGCGGGCCTTCCGCCCGGTGTGATCAACTTCGTCCCTGGCGATCCGGTCATGATGACCGACGTGCTGTTTGCCGATGAGCACATCGCGGGGATCCACTTTACTGGATCAACAGCGGTGTTCCAATCGTTGTGGCAGAAACTTGCGAACAATCTGGCCAACTACCGGTCCTATCCAAGGATCGTCGGCGAAACTGGCGGTAAGGACTTCATCGTAGCCCATCCATCCGCTGATGTCGCGGCTCTGGCGGTGGCAATGGTGCGGGGCGCCTACGAATACCAGGGTCAGAAGTGCAGTGCGGCGTCCCGCTGCTACGTGCCGAAGTCCCTGTGGCCGGAACTGCGCGAGCGTCTCGAAGCGATGATCGGCGACATCCGCATGGGTGATCCGGCGGACTTCACCAATTTCATGGCAGCTGTGATCGACCAGAAGGCCTATACCAAAATCACGGGCTACATCGACACCGCAAAAGCAGATCCCAGTGTTGAGGTCGTGGCGGGCGGTGGGTTCAGCGATGAGGTCGGCTACTACATCGAGCCGACTTTGCTCCGGGTGGACGACCCCACAGCGGTAGTGATGTGTGAAGAGATTTTCGGGCCGGTCTTGAGCGTGTACGTGTACCCCGATGAGTCATGGTCGGAGACGTTGTCACTGGTTGATACCACGTCGCCCTACGCGCTTACCGGAGCCGTGTTCTCCCAAGACCGGGCGGCCGTGAGGGAGGCCCATCGCGTGTTGCGCTACGCGGCAGGAAATTTTTATATCAACGACAAGCCGACTGGCGCTGTTGTGGGCCAACAACCGTTCGGTGGCGCCCGTGCCAGCGGTACCGACGACAAGGCAGGGTCGCCGCTAAATCTCCTGCGGTGGGTTGCTCCCCAGACAATCAAGGAGACTTTCGCCCCGCCGCACGACTACCGATATCCGCATATGCAGGCCGAGTAGCGGAGGAGCGAGGTGAGGCAAGCGCGGTGCCGTTCAAGGGGTCTTCGGAGAGGCCCCTTTGTCGTTGCCCTGTCCGTAGGGATGCTGTATGGGAAGGCTCTCGCTGCCCAGTTCGATTCCTCGATGAGCTATCACGTGGGTCCGTTGGCCTGTGTGTCCCTGCATCAGTCGGTCATGAGTGAATTGGAGACCGTACACGGCAAGGATCGTCGCACGGAGACTATCGGATGGGAGGGTGAAATCGTTCTCAAGGCTGATGCCGACACGGGAGGTACTGTGTCGCTCATTGCCTGGTTCGAACGCTTGCGGGTGTGGCGTGATGTTCCTGAAGGCCGGCTGGAGCCGGCCACGGACGGGATACTCGGTGGGCGTTACCGCGGAGTGCTTGGTCCCGCCGGTGACTACCGCAGGATCAGTGCGCCGTTCGTTCCTGATGCGGTGTCGGCGATCGCGGCCATGGACACGGCCCTCGATGAGCTGTTCCCGCCGCTACCGACGACGCCATTGGCGCCAGGTGGCACAACGGCTGACGGGCGAGGATGGGGTTTCGACCGATTGAGCGATACCGTCATGGCTTCCGGCACAGCGTGGCGCCTGCGACTTCTCCGCAACGACACGACATCTGTTTCCGTCGACTGGGGCGACGGCCAGTTTTCGGAGGGCGAGTCGGTCGAGGAAGAGCGCAGCCGCATGTTGTGGCAGCCGGGGATGGGGCCGCTATCCTGGAATAGGCGCATCACCACAGTCGTTACTTTTCCAACAACCATTGTTTCCGATCGGGCCGTGCGCACCGAAGTACGTCAGGAACGCCGATTCAGTCACCTCGGCGTGCTTCCGCCGGAGCGCTGTAGGGTACCGTAACCGAATATGACCCATGCAACTCTCTTGATCCCGCGTTGGGAAGTTCCTACTTTAATCCATACCCTCGCTGGGAGGCCCTGCCGATGTCGGAACGCTTTCTGAGCTCCGACGAATACGACGAACAAGCCCACCAACTCTACAACGAAGGTCGCTACGACGACGCGCTGGACATCTTAAAGGAAGGCGCAGCACTCTATCCCAACGCCGCGGAACTCCAGGTCGGGATGGCCTATGCCTATCTCGCCAGGGAGGAGTATCCCTGGGCTCGACGCTCCTTCGAAGCGGCCCTTGGCCTCGACATGGACCACGAGGATGCCTTGGCGGGGTACGGTGAGGTGCTGCTTAAGTTGGGTGATGTTCAAGGCGCCCTGCTGGCTTACGAGCGCATCGTCGAATTGGGCTTCCAGGACGACCACGAACTCATGCTGCAACTCGGCCGGGCTCTGTTCCGCCAGGGACTCGTGGGCCATGCCCACCGCTTCTTCGGCTTGGTGGTTTCGAACCACCCAGACTCGGCTGAGGCAGCGGCCTGCGTTGGGTACGCGGCACATCGGATGGGGCGGGACCCGATCGCTCTATACTGGATGCGCCGCGCTCTTGAGCTAGATCCCGACTACAGTGAAGCTCGCATCTATCTGGCGAACATTCTCTACGATAGAGGAGAGTCGGAGGCGGCACTACATCACTTGGGTCGCACTGAGCCCGAGGAGCACTATGATGAACTGGGGCTGTGGCGCTACCTCGACTTGAAGCGGGCGTTGTACCGGTTGCCGGAAGACGACCCCGAACTCACCCCCTGGGTCCAGCGGCTGAAGGAAATCTCCGGTGACCCCGACCCGATCGACGTGCTGTTGGCCGAGGTCGAGGCGCAACAACCGGACGGCAGTACCCGCGACCCCACCCAGCTTGAGTTGTTCAGTGCCATGGTGGCTGATTTGCCGGGCATGGAAAAACGGCGGCCAAACCATGGGGGCAGCCATTTGGTCGCCACGCTCTTGGGCCACTTGTTCAACGGCAACTGGGAAGAGATTCTGCTTCAGATGCGGGACGCGGATGGGGAGTGGGCCGGATCTTCATTGCGCGACTTCATGGCGGGACTGGCCAGGCGTGGCCAGACGGAGACCGGGGTGGTAATTCCAGTCACCGACGCCGAGGCGTTCATTCGGGGGAGCGCCGAGGCGGGCGTCCTTCGCATCATTCAGTGACGTTGGCAGGCCGTTGATGGGCCGTTGGACGGCCGGCGTCCGGCGGAGGCAGCTCCGCAACGGACTCACGATCTTGGTGCAAGCGCAGCCCGCCGCCCCGGCGGCCGCGGTGGTGACCCACGTCAAAGCCGGGTTCTTCGATGAGCCCGATCGCTGGGTCGGCGTCTCCCACGTTCTGGAACACATGTTCTTCAAGGGTACGCCGACGCGTGGCGTCGGCCAGATCGCCCAGGAGACTAAAGCTGCCGGCGGGTACCTCAACGCCGGCACGTCGTACGATTACACCACGTACTATGTGGTGCTCCCAGCATCCTCACTTCAATCGGCGCTCGACATCCAGGCGGACGCGCTTCAGCACTCCGTCATTGACCCCGGCGAGCTCGACCGGGAACTGCAGGTCATAACTCAAGAGGCCAAGCGCAAGTGGGATTCTCCGGGCGCGCTCGCCACCGAGACACTCTTTGAGGTCATGTACGACCATCACCGGATCCGCCGGTGGAGAATTGGCCACGAGAACCACCTGGCCCAACTCACTCGTGAAGACGTCTGGCAGTACTATCGCTCCCGCTACGTGCCCCGCAACACCATTGTTGCCATCGTGGGCGACATCGACCCGGACAAAGCGCTGGCCATGGCCCAGGAGAGGTACCAGGACTGGCCGGACGTTGCTCCAGCCGAGGATCGTTCGCCGGTTGAGCCACCCCGCCAGGAGGTGCGTGTCCGTACGCTGCGCGGAGATGTGGCGCAGGCGCGGCTGGCACTCGGTTGGCGGACGGTGCCGCCGCAACACCCCGATGAGGCGCCCCTCGAATTGGCGGCGGCGATCTTGTCGGCCGGCCGGGGTTCCTGGTTGTACCGGTTGCTTCGCTCCCCCGGCGTGGTGTCATCGGTGTCCGCGTACACGTTTGCGCCGACCGAGCTGGGGTTGTTTGGGGTGGGAATGGAACTGGCGCCGGATCGCATTGCCCCGGCGCTCGATGGATTGGGACAGGCGATCGATCGCTTGGTAAACGATGGCCCGGCAGCAGTGGAATTGGAGCGAGCCAGGACGCTGCTGCTAACGCGTTGGGCACGTGGGTTCGAGTCGACGGATGGGCGTGCGTCGGCACTTGCAGCGGCGGAGGCATTGCGGGACGTGCGGGTGTTGGACGAAGAATATCAACGGCTCCAGGATACAACGGCCGAAGAAATTCGCGCGGCCGCCCAGCAATGGATCGATCCGCAATCAGTGTCCGCGGTGAGCTACCTCCCTGAGGAGCGAGGGGCCGAAATGGAGGTGGACGATGTCGCGGCCCGTCTGGTCCACGGGGCCGGCACACCGTTGGCCGCCCTGCCTGACATTCCCGTGGAGGCTCCCCAGGCCATTCACGTGCCCTTGGCCGGCGACGACGCCGTGCACGTGGTGTCACTGGACGGAGTCGATGTCATTATCAGGCCCAAACGGGACGTGCCTACCATTACTCTGGGCGTCTACGGCCCGCGCGATTCAGGTGAAACGCTTGTTACCTCAGGGTTGGGAGCTCTGGCAGTGCGCAGCGCCATCCGTGGCGTAGGGCAGTTCGGAGCGGGGAGTGTGGCCGCTGGATTCGAACGCAGGGGAGGAGCGGTGGGCGCCGTTGTCGCTGCCGAGCGCTTCGGGTTCGGGTGTACCGTGGTGGCAGACGAGGCTCCCGCTGCCGCCGTCCTTATGCGTCGGCTGTTGGAAGACCCTTCGTTTGCCGCCGAAGAAGTGGATCGCGAGCGGGCTGTGATGATAGAGGAAGCCCGGCGCCGGACTGACGACATGTTCAGTTATCCGTTCCAACTGGCTCTGGGCGCCGCGTTTCATGACACGGGGTATGGTGTGCCGCTGGGAGGAATCCCGGAATCGCTCGCGGGGTTCGATGCCGATCGAGCTCGGGACGAATTCCGGCTATTGATCGACGGCGCGCGGCTTACCGTGGTAGCCGTGGGGGATGCAGAACCACAGGCGTTGGCTGACCAGATCGCCGCGGTTTTCCAGGATTATCCAGCAGCGGAGCCAAACGCCCGACAACAGTTGGCGCGCCAGGCCGTCGATACATCGGGACCCCTGCGAACGGAACAGCGCGACAAGGCTCAAACGGCCTTGGCGATGGTATTCCCCGGGCCGGGCCGACTCGATCACGAGCGATCTGCGGCTGAGGTGTGGGCCGCGGTGGCGGGTGGGCTAGGCGGCAGGTTGTTCGAGATTCTCCGGTCACAACAGTCGCTGGCCTACACGGTGGTGGCATCCTCGTGGCAGCGGCACCGCGCCGGCGCGTTGCTGGCCTACCTGGCCACGTCTCCCGGGCGAGAGCAGGAGGCCCGGGATGGTCTTCATCGAGAACTCAAGCGGTTTGCGGCTGAGCCGGTGTCGGCTGATGAATTGTCCCGAGCCGTCAATTACCTGGCAGGTCAACAGGAAATTGCTCGGCAGTCGAGTTCGGCAATCATGGGCGAGATCCTGGACGCCTGGTTCGCCGGTGATGGAGTGGCGGATCTCGCGAATCCGTGGCGCCGGTATCACACGGTCACCGTCGACGACGTGGCAGCGGTGTGCCGAAAGGCGTTCACCGGGGACCAGTGTGCCGAAGGTGTGGTAAGGGGACGGGTAACAGAGGTAGCGGTCTCAAGTTAGAAAACCGATACGGCGAGGAACAACATGGCACAGGAAACCAAGCACATCGTCATGAACTGGCGGCAAGACATGGTGTTCGAAGGCGGTGCGCCCGATGGGCCGGTGGCTGTTGTCGACGGCACCAACGAGACGGCCCCTGGACCGATGCTGCAGCTGCTGATGGCGATTGCCGGATGCGCCGGCAGCGATATCGTCACCATGCTGCCCAAGATGGAAGTTGAGTTGACCACGTTTCGTATGGAGGTCCGGGGAGTTCGCAACGAGACCTATCCCAAGCGCTACCTGACCATCCACATAGACTTTCATCTTGCGGGCAGGAACCTTGACGAGGCCAAGGCCCGGCGGAGTATCGACCTCTCACTGGAGAAGTACTGCTCGGTAACCCACACGTTGAAACTGGACGCCCCGATCACCTATGACCTCCATCTGGGGTAACCTGACCCTGGCTGGAGCACTGTTGGCGGTTCCGTCAGTGGTGGTGGGACAGCGCGTACACGAGCTGGGAGTGCAGCTGATAGCCACCACCGACGACCCCGTGGCGGTGGTGGCAGGTCCTTCTGCCGGAATCAGGGTGGAGCGGCGAGTACGGCTCGTCGGGACCGCGGCGCTGGGGGTGCAGGGCGGGGATGTGGCCTGGCGCCTCGAGGGCTTGGCTCACTTCCATTTGCATCCCAACTCTCATTCGCTTGGCGTTTATGGTGGAGGGGGCTTGGCTTTGGCGGGCGGGGCCACCACCCAGGGCTACATGGTGGTGCTGTTGGGTATCGAAGAGTCACCCGGTGGAGGGGGTGGGTGGACGGCAGAGCTGGGCTTTGGGGGCGGGTTCCGGATGGCAGTGGGTTACCGCTGGCGGTGAGTCAGTGCTTCCAAGCCGGAGTGAAACGCCCCTAGCAAAACCGCCCCGGAGAGGGGGCGGCAGCGAATCGATCAAGTCAGGCGGTGACGGACTCCGCCTGCGCCTTGTTCACCACCGGTTGGCAGTATCGTTCTCCCAGCACCCTGACGTCGGCCAGGTTCTCGTTTGACAGGTCCAGGTATCGGTCGGCGAGATATTGCATGGTATCATCGAACCAGTCCTTCTGGTGCTCGAGCTCGGCTTCGAGGACGCCACATCTCAGAATGTGACTGAATAGTTCGTCCCGAGCCTGGTCGAACGAGTTTGGATGTCCCTGGGGGGTGTTCTTGGCCATGCACTCTCCTTTGTTTCATATGTGAACGTATCGTCCAACTACAAGCGCCGCAATATAATGGCTTCGTACGCAATGGTGCAATTGGGTGGTCGCCACCCCCTTCTGATGGGGATTAGATTGTAGTGACTCGTTTCGGGGGCCCGGTCGACGACCTAGAGGTGTGAGCATGGACCAGCACGACGAAATTTACGGCCGAGAGCGTTCCGAGCGCCTCGAGGTACTCCTCCGGGAGTTCGCTGACCGAATCCTGCAACTCGAGCGGGACGGAAAGTTGCTGAAGGACGTGCCTGCCCTTTTGCGCGCGCTCGGGGATATCCGCAGCGAGTTGTTCCACTACGAGGTGCGATCGACCTATGACAGCCCCGAAGTGGCGCGCAGTCGACAGATAATCGATGAGGCGCGAGGCAGTTCCGATTCCTTATTCGACGATGAACCGAAGGATGATGAACCATGGCGGCAGAGGGAGCAGGAATGAAGAGGTTCTATGCAATCATCGGCGTTGTAGCCGTTGTGGGTGCTGCAGGGCTGTGGTGGATGACGAAGCGCCCCACCTCGGTAGCAATTCCCATCGATGTGGTGATACAGACTTCCGATACGGCGGGGTTCTCAGGGTACTACATCGGATCAGAGAACGCCTTGATAGAGGTGAGCGAGTACGGCGACTACGAATGTCCCTTCTGTCAGAGTTTCGCTGTGGTACAGTTTCCAACCATCAAGTCCCGGTTGGTCGATGCCGGTCTGGTCCGCTGGCGGTTTCGGGATTTCCCGTTGGATCAGAGCCATCCGCATGCGCGCATGGCCGCGCACGCGGCGGCATGTGCCGATGACCAGAACCGCTACTGGGAGGCACACGAAGCCATTTACAATGGTCAACCCGTATGGTCGCGTGAACGGAGCGCCGCGGGGACCTTCCGTGATTACATGCAACAGTTGGGACTCGATATGGCCGAGTACGATGCATGCATGGGAGATGCACGATACGCGGGCCGTATCGCGGCTTCACGCCAGGAGGGTATTCGCCTCGGCGTCAACTCGACGCCCTCGTTCGTGATGGACGGCCGCCGGTACGATGCTCGCGGCATGAACTACGATTTCCTGAAGGCCCTCGCCGACTCGCTGCAGCAGGCGGCCGCCGGCGAATGAAGTATCGGATGGTGGCTGCCTTCCTGAGTATGGTGGGAATGTTGATCGCTAGCTACCTGTTCCTGTACAAAATCGGCAAGATCGGCACAATGGCGTGTGGCACAGGGGGCTGTGAGACGGTGCAGACGAGCGAGTGGGCTAGTTTTCTCGGTGTCGAGGTGTCGCTGATCGGTCTGCTGGGATACTTGGGGCTGTTTCTGGTCGCCATGGTGGGTTTGCAACCGCCTTTAGTGGGCCGGCGCGGTGTGTCGCTCCTTCTCGTAGCCATGTCTGGCTTGGGCGTTGCGTTCGCCCTCTACCTGACCGCACTCGAAGTGATGGTAATCCACGCCATCTGCCGTTGGTGTGTCGCCTCGGCCGTCATCATCATGGTGGTCTTCGTGGCCTCGCTGCTGGATTTCAGGCGGCTGGCTCCTGGTCACGGCGAGCCGGTTGCAACGCTCCCCTCCTGATATTCCATGACTCAAGGTGCGGCATCGGAACAATCCGCCCCCAAGGGGAAGGCACTGGCGGCGCTATCGCTTGGTGCTCTTGGGGTGGTTTACGGTGATATCGGTACCAGTCCCTTGTACGCCATCAAGGAGGCGTTTCACGAACCCTACGGCGTCGCCCTGACGACAGCCAATGTTCTGGGCGTGTTGTCGCTCATCTTCTGGTCCCTGAATTTCATCATCAGTTTCAAATACCTCATGCTCATGATGCGGGCCGACAACCGGGGCGAGGGCGGTGTCCTGGCCCTGCTGGCGCTGCTTCGGCCCCACCGCTATGCAACCAGGAGACGCTGGTTGATGATCATGCTCGGCGTATTCGGGGCCGCATTCCTATATGGCGATGGAGTCATCACTCCCGCTATCTCGGTGCTCGGTGCCATGGAGGGCCTCAGCGTGGCTGCTCCGGGGCTCGAGTCGTGGGTTGTCCCGATCGCCTTGGTTATCCTGGTCGGGCTGTTCGCCATTCAAAGCAGGGGGACCGCCGGCGTCGGGGCTGTATTCGGGCCGATTACCCTGGTGTGGTTCATCGCCATTTCACTACTGGGGATCGGCGGCATCGTCCGGGAGCCTGCCGTGCTCTGGGCGTTGAACCCATGGTACGCCGTGGCGTTTTTCATCGACCACGGCTTGCACGGATTCATCATCTTCGCTGTGGTCGTGTTGGTGGTGACCGGCGGTGAAGCGTTGTACGCCGACATGGGGCACTTCGGCAAGCGACCGATTCGCCTGGCGTGGTTCGCCGCGGTGTTCCCGGCGCTGGTGCTCAACTATTTCGGCCAAGGGGCCTTGTTGTTGGCCGATCCTTCCAGGGTTACCAACCCGTTTTATGGACTGGTACCGCCGTGGGCCCTGTGGCCTATGATCGTGCTCGCCACAGCTGCTGCCGTGGTCGCGTCGCAGGCGCTCATTTCCGGTTCGTTCTCACTCACCCGGCAGGCGGTTCAGCTGGGCTACATCCCCCGCATGCGCATCGTGCACACATCGAGCACCGAGAGCGGACAGATATATATCCCCCAGGTAAACTGGTTTCTGGCCCTGGCGTGCATCGGACTGGTGTTGGGTTTCCAATCGGCGTCGAACCTGGCAGCTACCTACGGCGTGGCCGTAACCGCGACCATGACCATCACCACCGTCTTGTGGTGTGTGGTTGCCCGCGAACGGTGGCACTGGCCCGTGTGGAAGATCGCCGCCATCGGGGCTCTGCTACTGGCCGTCGATCTTTCCTTCTGGGCCGCCAATCTGATCAAGATTCCCCGGGGAGGTTGGTTCCCACTGGTGGTTGCCGGGAGTGTGTTCGTGTTCATGACGACGTGGAAGCGTGGGAGGACTGTGCTGTCCGGCATCTTGAAGGAACGAACGCTGCCCATCCAGATGTTCCTGGACGACATTACCAAGAACGAACCCGTGCGCGTGCCTGGGGCCGCGGTGTTCATGACCCATGATACCTTCGGCGCCTCACCGGTGCTGCTGCACCACCTCAAGCACAACAAAGTATTGCATGAACGGGTCATCCTCATGTCCGTCGAGACGGAGGAAATTCCCTCGGTCGCCCCGGCCGACCGAGTGGAATGGAGCGATCTGGGTCAGGGATTTTATCAGGTGATCGCCCACTACGGATTCATGGAAACCCCATCCGTGCCGGAGATCATCCGCCGACTCAAGGACGACGGCATCGAGTTGAAGCCGATGGAAACGAGCTACTATTTGGGAAGAGAGACGTTGCTCCCGGAAGGAAACGAAAAGTTGGCGTATTGGCGCAAGCGCCTGTTCATCATTCAGTCACGCAACGCCCAGTCGGCGACCGCGTTCTTCGACTTGCCCGCCAATCGAGTGGTGGAGTTGGGTGCGCAGATTCAACTGTAGAGGGCGCGGTAGTTGCGTAGCGCGGAGGGGCGCCGCCGCCGCTCTTCCTACCCTTCCGCCGCCTCGTGTTTCTCGATCAACATGTTCACCACGTCTGGGTCGGCCAGGGTGGTGGTGTCGCCCAGGGTTCGGCCTTCAGCAATGTCGCGCAACAGGCGCCGCATGATCTTGCCGCTGCGGGTCTTGGGGAGATCGGCGGTGAAGATGATGTCCTCCGGACGGGCGATGGCGCCGATTTTTTGGGTTACGTGTTGCTTGAGTTCTTTCGCCAGGTCGTCGCTGCCCTCTCGTCCGCTCTTGAGGGTGACGAAGGCCGCAATGGCCTGGCCCTTGATGTCGTGGGTCTTGCCCACCACCGCGGCTTCAGCCACCGCCTGGTGGTCGACCAAGGCGCTCTCGACTTCCATGGTACCGATGCGGTGCCCTGAAACGTTCAGGACGTCGTCTACCCGCCCCAGAATCCACCAGTAGCCATCTTCATCCAGCTTGGCGCCGTCGCCGGCAAAGTAGCGACCCGGAAACCGGCTCCAGTAGGTCTCGTAGTAGCGGTCGTCGTCTCCGTATATGGTGCGTAGCATCCCAGGCCACGGCTCGGTCAGGGTCAGGTATCCACCACCGGATTCGAGCGGCTTGCCGTCCGCGTCGACCAACTCGGCGCTGATGCCGGGAAATGGTACCGTGGCAGAGCCTGGCTTGGTGGTGGTCACGCCGGGGAGCGGTGTGATCATGCAGCCACCCGTCTCGGTCTGCCACCAGGTGTCTACGATGGGGCAGTTGCCGTGTCCGATGTGCTCGTGGTACCACATCCAGGCTTCCGGATTGATTGGCTCTCCAACTGTTCCCAGGAGCCGGAGTTTCGAAAGGTCATGCCGCGCGGGGAACTCCGGTCCCCACTTCATGAAGGCACGGATGGCCGTGGGGGCCGTGTAGAAAACCGTCACTCCGTGCTTGGCGCACATAGCCCAGAACCGGTCGCGGTCGGGCCAGTCGGGGGATCCTTCATACATGACGACCGTGGCGCCGTAGGCCAACGGACCGTACACCACGTACGAATGCCCCGTTACCCAGCCGATGTCGGCCGAGCACCAGAACACGTCCTGGTCCTTGAGGTCGAACACGTACTTGGTGGTGGCGATAGCCTGGGTGAGGTAGCCCCCGGTGGTGTGTACAATTCCCTTGGGTTTTCCGGTGGTGCCGGAGGTGTACAGGATGAACAGGAGATCTTCCGCATCCATCGTTTCCGGTGCCGCCTCGGCGGAGGCGGTGTCGACGACATCGTGCCACCAGTAGTCCCGCCCCTCGCGCATTTCGGTACCGGCATCTTCCCCGATCCGGCGGACAACCAGGACGTGGCGTATTGACGGTGCACCCTCCAGGGCCTCGTCGGCAAACTGCTTGAGCGGAACCACCTGGCCGCGGCGATAGCCACCGTCGGCGGTGACCACCGCGACGGCCTCCGCGTCATTGATACGATCCCGCAGCGACTCGGCCGAGAATCCCCCGAACACAACTGAGTGCACCGCACCTATACGAGTGCACGCCAGCATGGCGATGGCGGCTTCGGGGATCATCGGGAGATAGATGGCGACCCGGTCGCCCTTGCCCACTCCGAGATCTCGCAAAGCGTTGGCGCACCGGTTGACCTCTAAGGACAGCTCCGCGTAGGACAAAGTGCGTGTGTCCCCCGGCTCCCCTTCCCAGATGATGGCGGCCTTGTCGGCCCGCCCGCCCGCGACGTGTCGGTCAAGACAGTTGCTGGATACGTTGAGCTTGCCGCCCAGGAACCACTTTGCGTGGGGGAGAGTCCACTCAAGCACCGTGTGCCACGGTTCGATCCAGTCAAGCAAGCCCGCCTGCTCGGCCCAGAACGCTTCCCTGTCTTCTGCAGCTGCAGAGTATGTGGCGTCGGTTGCGTTGGCTTGTGCAGCGAATTCTTCTGTCGGGGGAAACCTGCGGGTTTCTACGAGTAGGGTGTCGATTTGGCTGGTCATGGCGCAGATGTTAGCGTTTCCCGTAGAGTTTGGGAAGTCCACCGTTACGGTGCAGACCGTTGCGCGGCTGCGATTTGCAGAATCCGAACCGGCTGGCGTTCCGCCCCGGGTCTTTTCGGTGATTTAGTTCACTCTTAGTGGCTAACGTGTTGCGACTGAGTTGGTTGCCTGTTGTGGTCCCGAATTGGCCTCAATGGTTGGCCCGGTCCGTAGGGCTGCGGACAATTGAAATTTTTTGCCGCCCGATAAGAGCACACCCGGAGTGATCCGGGCCGCAAAACCAAAGGTCTCGACCGGGTGTCGAGATAGCTCGGTGCCGAAGGTGGATGGCCACGCGAAGAAGCGTGACGTCGACGGCGGAAAGAAACCCGTGTGACGCCACGCTTCTTTCCTATGCTGGTCGGGTATGGGAGGTTTAGATGGCCACAGGGTACACAAAAATACAGCAATACGCTGCGCCCGAAACACTGGGGCTTGAAACCCGCGATCGCGTTCGAAAGGACGCCATCAAGTTGCTCGACGGCATGCGTGAAGGCTATGGGCGGTTGGTAATCGACCTAGCCAAGACCGCCAAGGTGGATTCCGCCGGTTTGGGGGCGCTCATGCTCATCCAACGGCACGCGGCAGACCGTCGCCTGTCGGTGTCACTGGCAAACCCCAATGATGAAATTCGGTTCCTTCTCATGCTGACCAAATTGGACGAACTGTTCGAGTCCGCGCCGGCCAGCTCGGCAGGCTGACGCTGAGGCCGTTCGGCTTCTCAGGAGGTTCGGCATGGGCTATCTTGCCGGATTCGAAGTAGTTCACAGTCCCCGTCTACCGACGGCACCATATGGCAAAGTCCGAGCGACTCCGCGTCCTGTTTGTCGAAGACGAGCAGGCCCTGCAAATCAGCTACCAGCGTTTCTTTCGACCGCGATTCGAGATGAATTTCGCGGGCACTGGCGCCGACGCCATGGCCCAACTGGAGTCAGGCACCCCGGACGTCCTCGTGCTCGACATGCGGTTACCTGATACCGACGGCATCGAACTGCTTCGAAAGATCCGTTCGTTGCATCCCGATCTCCCGGTAATCATCACCACGGCTTACCTGAGTATCGAGCCCCAACTACAAGTGCTCGACCTGGGTTATTCCGGCTATGTCGTCAAGCCTTTCGACCTCGACGACCTGGGCTCTGCCATTGATGCCGCGGGCTGACGCCCCCCTACTCGAAGCCCATGGGCTCGAGCGTAGATTCGGAAATACCCGGGCGGTTCGCGGCGTCGATGTCACCGTAGGCAGCGGCGACCTGGTCGCTGTGTTCGGCCCCAACGGCGCCGGCAAGACCACACTACTCCGCATGCTCGGCGGTCTGGTGCGGCCCACCTCCGGACAGGTGGTGGTCAAGGGCCGAGACTTGAAGTCGACCGACCCTGAAGTCCGCCGGCCGATCGGCCTGCTCTCCCACCAGTCCTTCCTCTACGACGATCTGACGGCCTCAGAAAACCTGGCCTTTGCCGCACGAATCTACGGTTTGGCCGAGCCTCCGGCCGCGGCACTGGAGGCGCTGGCCGATGTTGGGCTCGAGCACAAGGCCCATGAGCCGGTGCGGTCGCTCAGCCGCGGGATGGTGCAACGTGTGGCGCTGGCGCGAGCGCTCATGGCGCACCCTGAGATTCTTCTCCTGGACGAACCGTTCACCGGCCTCGACGCCCCGGCTGCCAGGCACATACAGGATGTGCTTGCCCGCCGCCGGTCGGAGGGCCACGGCGCCGTAGTGGTCAGCCACCAGTTCGCCGAAGTGTGGGACATCGCCAGTCACATGGTGGTGATGATCGAAGGCGCGGTCGTCATGCGTGAGTCCCCGCCGCCCTCGCTCGGTGCCTTCCTGCCGGAGTACGAGAGTTGGCTGCGTGAGTAGCTGGCTGCGTGTTGCTGCGGCGGTGGCTGGAAAGGACATCGTCATCGAGGTCCGTACCAAGACGGCCATTCTTTCGGCTGTGGTGTTTGCCGCGTTGGTGTTGATCGTTTTCAACTTTGCCCGCGACGCGTCGCTGGTGTCTACCACGGAGCTGGCTCCAAGCGTGTTGTGGATTACCTTCGCGTTTGCCGGTATGATCACGCTGAATCGCGGGTTCAATCTGGAGAAGGAGAACGCGGCGCTGGAGGGGCTCTTGCTGGCCCCGGTTCCGCGCAGCGCCATCTATGTGGGCAAGCTGATCTCAAACCTCGCGTTCGTCGGCATGGTCGAGGCCGTGGCGCTCCCGCTGTTCGTGCTGTTCTTCAACGTGCCCGTTTGGGGCGTCCTGCCAGGACTGCTTGGGCTCATGGTACTGGCGACGATTGGTTTCGTGGCCGTGGGAACCGTGTTCAGTGCCATGACGGTGCGAACCCGCTTCTCGGAGTTGATGTTACCAATGTTGTTGCTGCCGTTCATGGTGCCGCCACTCATCGGAGCGGTACAGACGACGACCCGTCTCTTGGCCGGCCGTCCATTGAGTGAAATGATTGGCTGGCTTAGAATTCTTGCTCTGTACGACGTGGTGTTCATTACGCTTTGCGTTCTAATTTTCCCGGCGGTCGTCGACGAATGAAGCCTACTATCAGCGGCAGTCGTGGCATCATCAAATGGGGTCTTGCCCTCACCGCCCTGGGGCTGGCGGCAATGGTGATCGTCTACGTCCTGGCATTGGTCTACACTCCGTTCGAGGTGAGGCAGGGCGCGGCCCAGAAGATTTTTTACGTACATGTGCCCGCGGCATGGAGCGCCATGATGGCGTTCACCATCGTCGGGCTGGTCAGCATTCTCTACCTATGGCTCAGAGATGAACGCCTCGACGCGTTCGCCGCCTCCTCGGCCGAAGTCGGGCTGGTCTTCAGCGTCATCATGTTGACTACCGGACCCATCTGGGGCAAGCCGATTTGGGGTACCTGGTGGACGTGGGATGCGCGATTGACGCTGACGCTCATCCTGTTCCTGTTGTTTCTGGGATACATGACACTGCGTTCGGCCATCCATGACCCGGCCGAACGGGCCAGGTTTTCGGCTGTCGTGGGGATAATGGGGATGGTGTTGGTGCCCTTCATCCATCTTAGTGTCTACCTGTTCCGGACGCTGCACCCCAAGCCCATCGTTCTCAAGGCGTCTGCTCCCTCTTTGCCTCCGGTGATGCTGCGGACCCTGCTGCTTGGATTTCTGGCAGCTTCGGTATTGTATTTGGGGTTCGTAGTGCTGCGTTACGGTCTGGCCCGGCACGCCGTGGCTGAACGCGACGAGGAGAACTGACATGCCGGAAAATACCAGTTACATGATTGCGGCCTACGTCGTGGCCGCGGTGGTCTACCTCCTGTACGGTGGGAGTCTGCTCACCAAGGGGCTGCGCGCCCTTCGCAAGGACCGATAGTCAAGCAACACGCCGTGAAGAGGGCCGGGGATGTTTCCCGGCCCTCTTCCTCGTTCAGCTCTCTGGGGTGTTTTCCGGTGGGAGGAGCACCAACTTCCACAGGACGCCCGCTGCAAGACCACCAAGCAGTGGGCCCACCCACCACACTGCTTGTCCCAACCAATTGCCCGACACCAGGGCCGGGCCGAAGGCGCGCGCCGGATTCAGCGCCGCTCCCGAGAGGGGGCCACCTACCAGGATAGCAAACAGCAGCACCAGGCCGATGCCGAACCCGCCCACCTTGGGAGCTTCTGGCGATACGGCGGTGCCGAACACCGCGCTGACCAGGAAGAATGTCAACACGGCCTCGAGGGTGATGGCCTGCGCCATGGTGACGGAACTGGCGATGACTGGTGTACCGTAGCTCAGAATACGGCCGACGTTCGACGGGATGGCGTACTTGACTAACAGCGCTCCCAACACGGCGCCGGCGAGCTGGGCGGCAATGTAGGGGAGGGCGGTGCGCAGGTCGATCTTCCGCGCCACCAGGAGCCCAAGGGTGACGGCGGGATTCAGGTGGCCTCCGGAAATGTTCATGGTGGCCGTGATCATGATAGCAAGGACGAACGCGTGTGCGACCGCTATCCCCAGTATTCCGGAATCGCCATTGGGGAACGCGTTGACCACCACGACGGCGCTGCCGATGAACACGAGACCGAAGGTGCCGAGCGCCTCCGCAGCTAAACGGCGCGTGAGTGTAGCCATTGGGGTGCCTCAGACTATGAGTTATGAACGATTGACGCGCGAATCTAGAGGAACTTGCGACACGGCGTAACCCCTAGCTGTCCAGGTGCCGGAAGACCAAGGCGGCATTGATGCCGCCAAAGCCGAACGAATTGCTCAAGGTGACGGATGGCGATGCTATACGGCCCGGACCGGTGACGATGTCGAGATCGCATGCCGGATCGGGCGTTGTCAGGTTGACCGTCGGTGGGAGCCACCCACGTGCTGTCACCAGGGCACAGATGGCCGCCTCGATGGCGCCGCTGGCGCCTAGCGCGTGGCCGTAGTAGCCCTTGGTACCGCTCAGGGCAATTCGGAAGGCGTAATCGCCAAACACCCGTTTGATGGCAGCCACTTCCGTGGGATCGTTGAGTGGTGTGGAAGAGCCGTGGGCGTTGATGTAACTCACCTCGCCAGGGTTGACCGCAGCATCGCCCAGCGCCATCTGGATCGACCGTGCTGCCTGGCTGCCATCCGGTCGGGGCGCGGTCATGTGATGGGCATCGTTGCTGGTTCCGAAGCCCAGCACCTCGGCATACGTTGGCGCTCCCCTGGCCACGGCGTGTTGTCGCTCTTCCAGCACCAGGACGGCGGCGCCCTCACCCATGACGAACCCGTCGCGACCGATGTCGAAGGGGCGACTGGCCGATCCAGGGTCGTCGTTGCGGGTCGACATAGCCCGGATAATGGCAAAGGCCCCGAAACTCAGCGGTGCCAGCGGAGCCTCGGCACCGCCTGCCACCATGACATCGGCATCTCCCCGCCGGACGGCACGGAAGGCTTCCCCAATGGCGATCGTTCCCGACGCGCAGCTCATGCCGTTGGTCGAATTAGGACCGGTGAACCCGAACTCGATGGCGATGTTGCAGCTGGCGGCTCCGGAAAAGACCATCAGCGCCAGGGCCGGATTGACGGCGGCGACCCCTCCGTCAACGAACTTGGCGTGTTGCTCCTCGGCTGAGGCGATACCGCCCAGGGCGGTACCCATCATGGCACCTACCCGATCAGGGTTCTCGCGCTTCCAGTCGAGCTCGGCGTCGTCCAGTGCCAGCCGGGTTGCCGTCAAGGCGAACTGGGAATACCGGTCTAGGCGCCGGACACGGCGGGCTTCCAGGAAGTCGCCCGGGTGAAAGTCCTTGATCTCCGCCGCAATGCGGCTCTTGAACGGTGAAGGATCGAAGCGCTCCACGGGCCCCACTGCAGAGGTCCTTTTTCGGAGTCCTCGCCAAAAGGGTTCGAGTCCAATGCCGATCGGGGTGAGTACCCCGATGCCGGTTATGACCACCCGGCGCGGCTCGCCGTTATTACTCATTGTGATTCCGCGAAACGACCGATGCCGGCGAGGGTGCGCGATGCGATTGCCGAAACGAAAATAGGGCCTATGACCCAATCGGCGGCCGGCCGTTTGACCAGAGGCCACGCCGGGCCGTCCCATTGGTGTGTGATAGTGACCTCCGTCTCGGCGCCGTCGGCCTCGAGCCGCCACTCGACGTCCATGCCTTTGGTGATGCCGGCTATGTGTTGCTAGCGGACGGCCCGTCCCGCCGGGTCGGTCCACATGCGTGATTGCCACCACGTGGGGTACTTGAGAAAACCGAAATGTCTCCAGGCCGCCATTTCGACGATCTCCGCGTCCTCTTCCCGGCCTTGCCGGGTTACCCATCGG
>CAXMUQ010000046.1:0-7731 GCA_964196605.1 uncultured Acidimicrobiia bacterium | reverse complement strand
CCGCTTCCCGTTGCCGAGGGCGCGCCGCACGTCCGGGTGAGTCACCTCGAGGTGGGTCGGCCTGCATGATCGACGACATCATCGGTCTCGCCTCTCGGGCAGCCGACCAGGCGGATGCCGCGGTCAAGACGGATTCGACCACCTCGTTGCGATTCCACGATGGCGTTTTGCAAGAAGCCGACTACAGCGAAGCGACCGGCGCCAACTTGCGAATGGTGGTGGACGGACGAGTCGGCGGAGCGGGAACAACGACGACCGATGCCATGGCCCTGGTGGAGGCGGCCATCGTCTCGGCTCGGGTGGGGGACGAGTGTCGGGTGTTCTACCCCGAACCCGCACCGAGCGCTGAACCGCAAGTGCACGACGCGGCTGCGGCCGCAGCCGACATCGAGGACCTGGAACTGGGCGGTATCCTGATTGGCGATCAACTGGCCGACGACCGGACGACGGTCGACGTCCACCTGGAGCGATCCGTTGGTAGTGTGCACGTTGCCAACACCAGGGGTGTGGACCAGTACTACGAAACGACCGGCGTTGCTCTCGATGTCACCGCCACGCGTACCCATGGCGAACGGTTGGTCACGGCCCGCGCGTGGTGGGGCGGCACCGGACTGCTGAACGACTGGGATGTTTCATCAATCGTTCAAGACCTGCAGCATCGACTGACATGGGGAACGAAAGCCGCAACGGTAACCGACGGTCCGGTCGCGATGTGTCTGACGCCCAGGGCTGTGGCCTCCCTGCTGGTGCCGCTTCGCCGAGCCCTCCGCGGCTCGGCTCTGCACTACGGGACCTCTCCGCTTAGAGACAGGATCGGCACCCTGGTCGTCGATGAACGCATCACCCTGGTCGACGACCCGCTCCTCGATGGGCGGCCCGGTTCACGGCCCATCGATGACGAGGGGGTCGTGTGCCGTCGTATGCCTCTCATTGAAGCCGGTTTTTTCAAAGCGGGGATCTACGACCTGGAAACCGCCGCGCTCTCCGGCGTGCCGGCCACAGGGCACGGCCGACGCGCCACTTTCGGCAAACCGCAGGCGGCCTTTACCAATTTGGAGATGCTCCCCGGCGAAGACCCATGGGACTTGCTGCTGCAAGCGACTGGCGATGGCCTGGTGGTCGACGGTTTCCGAGGTGTGGGAAGAGAGCTTGCCGCAAGCGGCATGGTCCGGGCACAGCCGTCGCTCGCCTACCGGGTGAGCGGTGGCAAAATCGTGGGGCACGCGCCGGATGCCCGTCTGTCGGGAAACGTGTTCACATGTCTGCAACGTGTCCTGGCCTTGGGAAAGGAGAGCCCGTGGCTGGGCAGCGTGGCCGTGCCGGCAATGGTAGTGGAGGGGTTCAACGTAGTGTCGTAGCTCACTTCGAGGCGCAGAGCAACTAGTCCCGTTGGTACACGGTGCGTCCCCCGACGACAGTACGCTTGACCTGGATACCGAGGATATCGTAGGCGGGCACGGTCATGATGTCGCGGTCGAGGACCACGAAATCGGCCAACTTGCCAGGGCTGATCGATCCCACATCATTTTCCATGAAGGCCGCGTATGCAGGCCAGATAGTGACGCTCTTGAGAGCCTCTTCCCGGTCCAGGCGTTGTTGGGGAAACCAGCCACCCTCGGGCTGGCCAAGGGCATCCTGCCGTGTGACAAATGCCCCAAACGAGATGAGCGGGTTTACCCCCTCTACCGGAAAATCCGAGCCGTTGGGGATGATGACGCCGGTCTCTCTGAGGGATCGCCAGGCGTAAGCGCCTTCCACCCGTTTCCGGCCCAGCCGGTCGGCCACCCAGTACATGTCGCCCGTCTGGTGGCTGCCCTGCATCGACGGTATCACCCCGAGTTCGGCGAACCTGGGGATGTCCTCCGGAGTCAGGAGTTGGGCGTGCTCGATGCGGAAGCGGTGGTCGAGTTCGGGGTACTCACTCAGGGCCTCCTGGTAGGCGTCGAGGACGCTGCGATTGGCCCGGTCACCGATGGCGTGCACGTTCAGTTGGAAACCGTTCTCCAGGGCCAGCCGGGCAATGGTCAAAACGGAATCGTAATCCGCCAGCATGAGGCCCCGATTGCCCGGGTCATCATTGTAGTCGCGGAGGAGAGCGGCGCCGCGGCTCCCCATGGCGCCGTCGGACGACACCTTGATGGCTCGAGTCCACACCATCTGGTTGCCCAATCCGATGCGGGGCCCGTACCCCAGGAGTTCCGTGAGTCCGGGGGAGCCGGCTTCGACCATGGCGTATAGGCGCAAGGTCAGTTGCCCCAGGGCGGCTAGTTCTTCGTAGAATTCGACCGTATCCGCTCCCACGCCGGCATCGTGGATACCGGTCAATCCCCACCGGTTGGCGTCCCGCATGCCGGCCGTGATCTGGGCCGTCAGTTGCTGCTTGGTCACCGGCGGAATGACCGACGCTACCAGCAGCCGTGCTTCGTCGATCAAGGTGCCGGTCGGCCGACCGTCCGCGGCCCGGATGATTCTTCCGCCGGCGGGATCCTCGGTGCGCCCATCGAGGCCGGCCCGGCGCATGGCCATTTCGTTGGCCAGCGCGGCGTGGCCGTCCACCCGATCGAGGTAGACAGGGTGGCGAGGCACAGCGGCTGACAGAGCTTGGTGGGTCGGGAAATTTTCGTCCGCCCATTCGTTCTGGTCCCAGCCGCGTCCCAGGATCCAGGTCCCGGACGGTACCAATTCCGCTCTACCCTTCACCAAGGCGATGACTTCCTCATAGGACCTGGTTCCCTTGAGGTTCACCGTGCGCAGGAGGCGTCCCAGGTTGGGTAGATGGGCGTGGGCGTCGATCATGCCGGGGATGATGGTGTGGCCCCCAGCCTCCAACCGCTCCGTCTGGGGCCCGGCGATGGCCTCCACGTCAGCGTTGGAGCCCACCAGGACGAAGCGTCCGTCCTTGACCGCCAAGGCCTGGGCCCGGGGTCTGGCACTGTCGACGGTATAGATGTTGGCGTTGAGGACGATGAGGTCCGGCACGCCGTCCTGGGCGGCCAGCGAGCCTGGTGTGAGGGTGGCCAAGAAGAGCGGGAGAAGCCGGTAATGATTCATGGAAGCTGGTTCTTTCAAATGACGTCCGGATCGTTGCAACCCCGGACGGGTTTGTCCTATCTAACGTTGGAAACCCACACAAGGAGCTACCAGTGCCCCTCGGCCTTCGACGGATGATAGCACTATCCACTCCGGCCGCCACAGCAGGCATGGCCGTGTTATTCGGGATGACGGCTACCGGGATTTCCGCTCAGGAGCGGTTCCCGGTCAGTGGCAGCAATGTGGCAATCTACAACCTGGCAGGCCGGATAGTGCTCGAGGCAGGCTCAGGATCCGATGTGACGGTCGACGTGTCACGGGGCGGCAGCGACGCCGGTCAGCTTCGCATAGAGACCGGCCGCATCGACGACGCCAATACTCTGCGCGTTGTGTACCCCAGTAGCCGAGTCGTTGCCTCGTTCCTTTCGGGGGACCAACAGACCAAAGTGCGGGTCCGCGAGGACGGGACCTTCTCGGACAACGGCAGCGATCGAGGTTCCCGCGTCGCCATCTCGAGTGAGGGCAGCGGCCTCGAAGCCTGGGCCGACTTGACCATCAGAGTTCCCAGCGGGAAGACCGTCCGGGTGTACCTGGCCGTAGGTCGTATCGAAGCGTCCAATCTCGACGGCGATATCCGGCTCGACACTCACTCGGCTCCTGTGACCGTGGGTGATGTCCGGGGCAGTCTGGATATCGACGTTGGTTCGGGCAAGGTTGATGTGAGCGGTGTGGCCGGCACCCTTCGGGTGGATACCGGGTCTGGTGGAGTCCAGCTCACCGACGTGAGTGCCGACGTCATCGACATCGACACGGGCTCGGGTGGCGTCAGTGGCGGCAACATCACCGCCGAGATGATTCGTATCGATACCGGCTCGGGCGGTATCGAACTCGACAACGTTGGTGGCGACCGCCTCTTGATGGATACCGGGAGCGGTAGTGTCCACCTGTCTCTGAATCGGGCCCCACAAGACATCATCATCGACACCGGGTCGGGCGAGGTGACAATTCGCTCGCCCAGCGACCTGAACGCGATGATCGAGTTGGAAACGGGCAGCGGGTCGATCGAAACCGATTTCCCCATCACCGTGCAGCGTCACAGCCGGGACAAGGTCCAGGGGCAGGTTGGGGATGGGTCGGGCCAAATCAAGATCGACACCGGATCGGGATCGATCCGGCTACTGAAGATCACCGGCTAGGTTGCCTGGGAGGCCTCGAGGTAAGAGAGGCCTTCCGACATCTTCTCATAAACGGCGGCCAGCATCTCGGGAGAGCCCACCAGGAAGCGGCACATGTCGTCTCCCCGGGACCGGCACTCGACCTCCATGACGGCCACGGTTTCACCGGCCAGCCGGCCGAAGAAATCGGCCAGCATGCCGCTGGAAAGGTGGCAACTGGGGTAATGGGCGCCGGCGTCGGGGGACGCCTCTTTCCAGTCCCTCGAATCGATGGACAGGATTCCTGCCGCCAGCGGATTGACGTTGATCGAGCCCCACCCATGCTGTTCGAAGAACGCCGAGGTGACCTCGCCCAGGAATTCCGCATCGAGCTCATCGGGCCGTACACCTCGGGCGGCCTCGAGCCATTCGCCAAAGGCCCGGTAAGTGTCCTCGCCGGCCGCGAAACCGGCCTCCTGTAGGTAAGCGGCCGTGGACAGGCCGTGGTCGCGCTCCAGGCTCGATCGAAGCACGTGCAAGGCTTTGGGGCTGAGCCCCAGGAACTTCGTGGCGGTCGCAGAATCGGTGTATGTCATGGGCTCTGGGTGGCAGATGCTAACAAGCTAGGTGGCTTCGCCGAGCCGACGCAAGAGTTCGTCTTCGCCGATAACCTCGATACCCAGCGTTCGGGCCTTGTCGAGTTTGCTCCCCGGGCTCTCGCCCGCCACTACGGCGGTGATCTTCTTGCTCACGCTCCCAGTCACCTTGCCGCCGGCTCTTTCGATTCTGGACGCGGCTTCCGAACGTCCCAAGGTGGGAAGTGTCCCGGTGATAACATAGGTATCGCCCGCCAGAGGCCCATCGCCGCCGGTGACTTGCGGCTCCCGCAGCGTGAGGCCGGCCTGCCGCAACCGGTCCAGCAGCCGACGGTTGCGTTTCTGGGCGAAGAAGCTCACCACCGCGTCCGCAATGATGGGCCCGATGCCGGGAATGTCGCTCAGATCTTCTATGACAGCCGACTGCAGGTGCTGGAGCGTCCCGAAGGTATGGGCCAGGACCTGGGCCGCCATGGTTCCCACATGGCGAATGCCGATGGCGAACAGCAATGTCGATAACGGCTGCGAGCGCGATGCGTCTATAGCGGCCACCAGTTGCTCGGCCGACTGCTGGGCGAACCTCTCTAGGGGGAGGAGTTGGTCGACGGTCAACCGGTACAGGTCGGCTACGTCCTCGATGAGGCCGGCGTCGAGCAGTTGCCGTACCCGCTCGTAGCCAAGGCCGCGGATGTCCATGGCGCCGCGCGAGGCGAAGTGGACGATGGCCTCCAGCGTTCTTCCCGGGCAGGCGACGTTGGGGCAGTAGCGCATGATCTCGTCAGGCGGCCGCTCTACGGCGGTACCACACGCGGGACAGGCAGCCGGGGGTTCGAACGGCCTTTCGGTGCCGTCCCGCTTGTCGGTCATCGGTCCGATGATCTGGGGGATGACCTCGCCCGCCCGAACGATCTCCACCCAATCGCCGATGCGAATGTCCTTTTCGGCAATCAGCTGTTCGTTGTGTAGCGTTGCGTTGGATACCGTCACGCCGCCAATCGCTACCGGGTCCAACTCGGCATAGGGATTGAGGGCGCCGGTGCGGCCGACGTTGATCTTGATGTTCCGGAGCCGGGTGACGGCCACCTCCGGTTCGAACTTGCGGGCTACCGCCCAGCGGGGTTCACGCTCCCCAATGGTCCCCAATTTCGACCACAGATCGAGCCGGTCGAGTTTCACTACCACACCGTCGGACTGAAACGGCAGAGTGGGCAGGATGTTCTCCAGCGCAGGGATGTGTTCAATGACGTCTTCCAGGGTAGGCAGACGCTTCCGGTGTTTTTCGACTTCGAAACCCCAGGCGCTCAACAGCTCCAGCGTGTCCCATTGGGTGGCTGCCGGGACCAGTCCTTCGAGGACTTCGACGTGGAAGGCGAACAGGCGGAGCCTTCGCTTGGCGGTCACCGAGCTGTCGAGTTGCCGCAGGCTGCCCGCGGCGGAGTTCCTCGGGTTGGCAAACGGCGGATCGCCGGCCGCTTCACGCAACCGGTTGACGCGGGCAAAGGACGTGAGTGGAAAGTAGACCTCACCCCGAATCTCCATCAGCGCGGGCGCGTTGTCGGTCTGCAGAACCAGTGGAAGGTCGTGGATGGTGCGGAGGTTGGCGGTGACATCCTCGCCGATGACGCCGTTGCCGCGAGTGGCCCCGGCAGTCAGGCGGCCGTCGCGATAGGTGAGATTGACGGCGGCACCGTCGATCTTCAGTTCGGTAACGAACCCGCTGTCCCCGACTTCGGGATCGAGGCGCAGGTTGCGGTCGAGCCAGGCGCGCAATTCGTCGGTATCGAACGCGTTTCCCAGGGACAGCATCGGCCGGAGGTGGTGGTGCTTTGCCAGGGCCGATGAGGGTGGTGCCCCCACGCGCTGGGTGGGTGAGTCGGGTGTAAGGAGCTGTGGGTGGTCGCGTTCCAGCTGCTGGAGTTCACGGAAAAGCCGGTCGTATTCCGCGTCGGAAATGGCGGGGTTGTCTTCGAGGTAGTAGGCTCGATTGGCGCGCTGGATCTGGTCGCGCAACTCGGCGGTTCGCCGGGTGGCCGTGGCTCGGCTCCCGGATGGGCTCACCGGGTGGCGGCCTCCTGGGCAATGACGGCCATGGCCACGCTGACCAGCCGGTCTATCTCCTCGGCCGAGGCTCTCCCGAGCACGCCTTCGTTCCAGGGCCCTTCGCGCTCGGCGGCTTCTTCGAGGAGCCGGCCGATGAAGCTGAGGAGCGCCGCCCGCGTGCGGTCCTGGTTGGTTTCCACCGGGTCGTCGCTACGACGGTCCTTTAGGCGTTCGAACCGGTGAGCGTTGCGCAGCGCCTTGGCCGTGAGACTGGCTACCACCTGGCAGAATTCCACGTCTGCCTCGGAGAAACTGCTACCGTCGCGGAATGTACGGAGGAAGATGGCGCCGATGGACCCGCCGCGCCACGTGATGGGTACCACCGTGATGGACTTGACCCGCCGGTTTGCCAGGGCTCCCTGGGCGCCCTTCAGCGAGGGGTCGCTGGCGGCGTCGGGGATGAACACCGTTTCCCCCGACCGGATGGCCTGTTTGAGCTCGGGGTAGCGGTCGAGATCGACCACGTAGTTGCGGATACTGGGATCTTCGTAGCTGGCTACCAGGCGGACTTGCTGGCCGCCCTTCTCCACCAGGAAGATCGAGCAGCGGTCGAGGCCGAACGCTTCGCCGAGCCGCCGCGCAACGGATTGCACCACGTCCATGAAATTGAGCGAGCCGGCTATTTCCTGGAGGATCTCTATGACGGCCAGCAGGTGCTTCCGCTCTTGCTCGAGCGCCTGTACGCTGCCCTGAAGGCTCTCGACTTCTAATTCGAGTGATGGCTCGACAGGGGTCATGGTAGCTGGTCCGATGAAGGCGGAAAGGGTTGTCGGATAGGAAGTTGGGCAGGGAGAGGCCGGGGGTCAAGCGGGCGGGCCGGCCCGATTGCTCGGTGGCCGGAGGCGAGGTAG
>CAXMUQ010000045.1:0-5862 GCA_964196605.1 uncultured Acidimicrobiia bacterium | reverse complement strand
CCTCAGATCTGCCACTGGTGTCGCCGGCTGGGGCACACGCCGAGACAACCAGTGGAATAGCGACTCCTATCCTTAGAAATCGTGACAAATGGTGTGACATCGAGCCTCTCTAGGGTCGGGAGAGAAAACGGAGGAGCTGCTCGTCGAGGCCAGAGATACCTTACCACTCACGGGGAGACACTGTTCGAAAGCGCTTTCCTGATCAACGCTGCCTTGAGCCCACCGTACAACAGAATGCCACTACCAATGCGGAGCGCCAGACGAACGCCACCTTGCCCGTAGGCGTCGGTCCCAAAATGAATGAACCCGAAGTACCCCAGCACCGCGCCCGATAACAGGAGAGCGGCTGACAGCTTGAACAGGTTGTTGGACGCTCGGAGGAACAGTGCCCCGTCGTTGACGTTCATATCGGATGCGTCTCCCGTGAATTATCGGGCGCGTAGGTCTCGCGCCCGCTATGCCGTTGTTCCAGCGGAACGCGTCTTCCGTTGGCCTTGAGCCACTGGTCCAGTTCTCCGTAACGGACTGAATGACGGAATGCGGTGGCAGGTTCCGCCGACGTCTCGGTGTTCACTGATCGCCGTACGCTCTCCCTCGCTTCACCACCAGCACGACACCGGTCGTGTGCGCCACATCAGTAGTCGGGTCCGCTTCCAACACGACGAGATCGGCCAACTTGCCGACCTCCACCGTACCTCGGGAGTCCAGCACATTGGTCGCCGCCGCCGCCGTCCTGGTGGCGGCGGTGAGGGCCTCGGAAGGACTCAGCCCTCCCATTTCGACCAGGAGCTGCATTTCCCGATGCAGGTTAGGGAGTGATACCCCGTCGGCTCCGGCCAGTGAGTCAGTTCCGGCGCTGATACGGACCCCCGCCGCGTACGCCCGTTCGACCAGCGCTCCGGCCAGCCGCAGGTCAGCCGGTCGATCCTGATAAATGAAGAGCGTCGGTTCGTAGATGGTCCCCAGCCGCTTCATGGCCACGAGGACGCTGTCGATGGCCGGGCCGGTGACGTCGAGCGCGGAATCGGGGTCGACTGCCCGCAAGGCGCGAGCGC
This sequence comes from uncultured Acidimicrobiia bacterium, assembly GCA_964196605.1. Lineage (GTDB taxonomy): Bacteria > Gemmatimonadota > Gemmatimonadetes > Gemmatimonadales > GWC2-71-9 > N074bin45. The sequence continues at coordinate 4,807 of CAXMUQ010000045.1, read as the reverse complement.
GTTCCCGGCCCAAGGCACGAGCTAGCAAGGTGGCGTGCGACACCACATCGACCCCGGCTTCGACGACATCTATCGGTCCAGCAGGTCCCACGTAGAGGTGTGACCATACCGGAATATCCTGCCTGTGCGCCTCGGCCACGATGCCGCGCACCAGGCCGGCGTCCAGCCCCGCGTAGATCTTGATGGCGCTGGCTCCCGTGCCGCGTGCTTCGGCCACCGCCTGATGGAGGTCGGTGGTATCGGTCATGCTCCGCATCCAGGGCAGGGCGCCCGGTGTGGCGCCGGCCGAGGCGGCGCCGGCACGGGGGTCGGCAAAGAACGCGGGGCTGGCGAACAGGGCCACGTAGTGAATGTCGGGGCTCACTATGGCTCCCACCAGCGCGTCGCGGGCGAGCGAGCTGAGGGCCCGCACGTCGCCGGCCATCTCGCGGATGGTCGTCACGCCTCCCAGTAGCGCGTTGCACAACCGGCGCTCGGTCCGCTCGCGTGTGTCCTCACCCGCCGGATCAGTTGCCACGTGGGTGTGGGTATCGATGAGTCCCGGGATCAGGTAGCGGCCCGCGAGGTCGATCGACTGCGTGCCTTCGTCGAGCGGGCGAGAACCCGTGGGGAAAATGGCCTCGATCAGCTCGCCCCTGAACAGCACTGTAGTTCCCGAACGCGGAGGCGCTCCAGTCCCATCGATGAGCGTGACGTCTACTAGCGCGGTAGTGTGTGTGGTGTCGAGCTCGGGTACCCGGCAGGCCTCCGCGTCGGTCGCGGTCGTTCGCTGTGCGTGAGCCCCTGAGACGGTAAGTCCGAGACTGATGAGGACGATCGTGGCTGGTATGGTTGATCGCGACACTCGTGCGCCTCCGCTGTCGAGTCGGTGGTTGATAGTATGGCGACTACCCGGCGCCGGGCATTTGTTTGCGGTGGTGGTGGGTGTGGAGCTCCATGAACTTGGCGTAATCCACCACCGAGACCGTACCGAATACGGTGTGCTCGACCGCCTGGCCACTGGCCTCACGAGCCCGGCACGCCTCTTCGAACGTTTTCAGAGCCTCCGCCAGACGCTCTCGTGCATCTGCTGGACTATCGGGGCCACTGTCGGGATTGAGCGCCTTCAGCGTCTTGGCGTTGGGGAACGCGTCCCTCTTGAGGACACGGTTGAAAAACAGGCCCCGCACTAGTGGGCGCAGCAGGCCAGGGACGGTGGGGAACACCGACGCCGTGTCCGATACCACGTTGGCGCCCTCTTCCATGGTGCGGGCCACGTGCTCTGCCACTTGGCTGGGAGACCACTTCTCAGGCGCACGCGGTTGGGTCCATACCGAGGCGGATTGGTCCGCTGCGGCCATGAAGTCAGCCAGCGCTGCGTGATTGGCCTCGAGAACGGTGGTGATATCGGACATGGTCCACCGTGGCTAGAGGTAACGAGCTACGGCCATGAGAGCCGTGGTGGCCAGCAGCAGGAGGGCAACGACTCGGCCTGCCTTTACGCTCCGCATGCGCAACTGTTGCACCTGTTTCTGCTGGGCGTCGCGGCCCGGCCCTTCTGGGGCGCTCGACATCTCTTGTGCGATAGCGCCCGCGCGTAGCGTGGCCGGACGCATGACGCCGACACCGATCGCGAACGCCACCACTGCGAGAACTCCGCCGAGTCCCAGGGCCTGGCCGGTGACTGACCCCATCCAAGTTGGTTGGAACCCACCTGAAACAAGCCAATACAACCAGAAACCTGAGATGACGGTGAGCGCCGCAACGGCCGGCATGACGTCGAGGAAGCGTCGGCGCTGGATGGCCGCCATGACTTTGAGGCCGTCAGGGCCGGCCTCCCGCACGGACGGGACCAGATATATGGCGAAGAAAAAGAGCGTGCCGGCCCAGAACACACCGAGGATAATGTGGAGTAATCGCAAGGTAACAATCAGGCCACTCATGGATATTCCTTGTGCGGGAGAGGGTCGTGGCGCATTGGCGAATAGATTGGTTCTACACCTAGTCCTCGATCATCAACCAGGATGGTCGCATGTCGTGAAACCGGGATGATGTCAGCTGGCGCGACTCCCCACCAACGCTCGGCACCACGAACATACTGTGCTGCCATTCGTCGGGTGCGTCGGCAGGTTGCGCCGTGAAGGCAATCAATGTTCCGTCGGGCGACCAGGAGGGATGTGCCTCAGACAGGTCCGGTGTCGAGGTGAGGGCCACGACGTCCGACCCGTCGGCCGCCATGATGAACAGATCGTTGCTCTCTCCGTTCAAGCGACTGAATACGATTCGCGTTCCGTCCGGAGACCATGCCGCATCGCTGCTCCCCGCAATAGAGGTGAGCGCTCGCCGATCCCCCGTTGTTACGTTCGCGACCCATACCTGGGCGGTATCATCTGCGCCGAGGGTGAAGGCCAGTGTTGTTCCGTCGGGTGACCATGCGGGAAATTCACCAGCGCCCAGAGTGCGAGTACCGCCGCCGGCCATGGATAGCAATTGTAGAACGCGGCTGTCGCCGAATTGAGCCGCATAAGCTATCACGTCACCGCGGGGCGAGAGGGTAGGGGCCGCCCGTCCGTTGTCGAAGCGAACCATCACTTCGTCGGTCAGGCGCCTCTCGTTGGTGCCATCTGAGTCCATTATCCACACCGATGTTCGATGGCCACCGCCGCCACCTCGCGTGAAGACTATCGTTGCGCCGCCGGGTGCCACCTGTGGACCTAGCACGCCAGGCCGTCCGTCAGGATGTCGTGAGATGCGACATTCGATCGTTCCATCGGGGCGGACCGCGTGGGCGGAACTGGCGAAATCACCGTCGCGGAAGGAGCCGAAGACGATCCAGGGTCCAGCCTCTCCCTCGGGTGGGCACTGTGCTGCAGCAACGTTGATCATCAGGTGCAGAATCGCGGGGCCCAGAAAATACAACTTGATCATGTTGGCCCCATCAAATCGCCTCGACCGACACCTCGGCGTTTCCAGTGGTGTTGTAGTGCACCTGAACCTGCCAGGGCCGACAGCATACCTCACAATCCTGCACGTAGTCCTGGGTGTCTCCGCCGCCCGGGTCAAGCGCGATCTCCACCGTTTCCCCACAGTGGGGACACGAGACCTCTGCCTCGCTATCCAGCGAGGAGGCGTCGAGCCATTCGCTTTGATCGCTCCATGGCAGGCTGTCGCCAGTCATCAGGTCGTCCCGCTCGGTCATTGTCGTGGGTTCCTTGGGTGTTGTCGATTGACACTATGAGGATAGCATAACCCCGCCGTTCTTGCCGGGGTGGGTGGCTGGTAGCTGGTTGCTGGTGGCTGACAGCCGTAACGGCGCTAGTCGGTGAGGAAGTGCGCTAGGGCGCGGGGACCTGATAGAGGCTGCGTGCGAAAAGCACGAAGGCGATGAGCACGGCCATGGCGGAGCCGGCCAGGAACAGAGTCACACCGGTGGGCCGGCGGTGTGCCCAAAACAACTGCGGGGCGCCGACCAAGAGGCAGGAACAGAGGAACCTGGTGCGACCCAGCACGGGCACCCGGCCTCTCGCCGACCAGTGTCGTACTTCGTCGGTGAGTGCGGGTTCCGCTACGCGATCGACAAACTCCCTTGGGAGGATCCGGCCGAGCCACAACAGCATGGAACTAGCCGGTTGGGCGGACGGACTCGACGAGTCAGCCATAGGCCAGGCCTTCAGCCCCGATGAGATCCTGGGCCACCATGCGATAGAATTTGCTGCTGCGATCGCAGGCGCGGCGTCCCTGAGCGGTGATCTTGTAGTGCCTCTGCCGGATGGTCTGACCTTCAACCACCTCCTGCTCATACCATCCCTCGACCACGCCGGCGTCTTCCATACGGGCCATCAATTGGTAGAAGGCTGGGGCACTCTTGCGCACGGCGTACTTCTCCAGCCGGTCGCGGACCTGGCGGCCGGTGGCCGATCCCTCTCGCAGGCGGCCGAGCACCAGGAACTGGAGGTGGGTTAGTGAAGGGACTTGCGGCATAAGATCAAGTAATGTAATATGACGTTAGGTTGTATGACATTACTTAATGATAGCGAGCCGACGGGGCTGGCGCCACCCGGCCGCATCGTTGTGGGAGAACGAGCGATGTCCCAACGGACCCTCATGCTGGTGCTCTTATGGGTGGTGACCGGGCTGGAGGTCCTGACCATGGGCCTTGCCGGTGCGACCAAGTTCATGAACGCCGAAATGTGGCAAGGGCACTTCAGCTCCTGGGGCTACCCGGTGTGGCTCGTCGGAGTGGTGGGGACGGTAGAGATCGTTGGTGTGGTGCTCCTCCTCATCCCGCGCAAGGCGCTCGCTGCGGCGACAGGCCTGATCGTCCTAATGATCGGAGCCCTGGGGACCGTCCTGGTGTTTCAGAGTGAGTTGGGGTGGTTTGGTCCGACGCTGCACCTGGTGCTGCTCAGCTCCATCGTCTGGTTGCGCTTGCGGCTCAGCCGGACTGCCATCTCCTAGCTGCCACCTTCGTCCTCCCAATGGCCGCCCGGTCGGTACGTACCAAAATACCAATGGTTGCCCTCGAGGTCTTCGACCATATAGCCACGTGAGCCGTAGTCCTCGTCTTTGAGCTCCTCGAGGATCACGGCACCTGCTTCCTTGGCTCGAGAGAAATGGGCGTCCGGATCGTCGATCTGTACACAGAGTGCCTGATTGACACCAGGGAGGCTGCGAGGACTGAGCCGTCCCAAGTCGGGTTTGGCAGAGCTCACCATGATGACGCCAGGACCCAGGCTCAACTCCGAATGAATGATGCTTCCGTCCGGTCCAGGCACAGCCAGCCTCTTGGTGAAGCCGAATACCCGACACAGCCATTCGATCGCCGATG
>CAXMUQ010000044.1:0-16415 GCA_964196605.1 uncultured Acidimicrobiia bacterium | reverse complement strand
CTCTTAGCCCTCTTTTCCCTCTTAGCCCTCTTAGCCCTCTGTTCCGAGCCCTTGTCCGCTTCGGGAGCCCCGAGTACCTTCCCGCCCGGCCATGACGAGACGCAAGCAACTGCTAGATCACCAAGCCATCGCTGGGGCGCTGACCCGGATGGCCAGCGAGATCGTGGATCAATGCAACGGCGTCGATGGGCTGCTCCTCGTTGGCATCCAGCGCCGGGGCGTGGAGCTGGCCGACCGGCTGGCCTCACTGATCGAAGGCTCCGAAGGCGTCAGCATCCCCCGCGGCAAACTCGACATCACCCTCTATAGAGACGATCTCCAGACCGTCGGGCCCAGTCCGGTCGTCGGCGAGACGGTGTTACCGCCGAATTTGGATGGGCTGACGGTGGTGATCGTGGATGACGTGCTCTACACGGGGCGCACCATCCGCGCGGCGCTGGACGAGTTTGCCGATTTCGGCAGGCCCAGGCGTATTCTCCTGGCTGTGCTGGTCGACCGGGGTGGACGAGAGCTCCCAATCCACGCTGATATTGTCGGCACCACGTTGGCCACAGTCGAGGGCGACCGCGTGGACGTGTTGGTGTCGGAGCTCGACGGCCGGGACGCCGTGGAACTCGCGGGGGCGGGGAATGAGTGACCTGACCGCTCCCCCAGCCCTCGGCAAGGATCTCCTCGGACTTCACGATCTCAGTGCCGCTCAGATACAGCACATCCTCGACACCGCCGAGCCGTTCAAGGAAGTGAGCGAGCGGCCCATCAAGAAGGTGCCGGCGCTCCGCGGGAAGACGATTGTCAATCTGTTCTTCGAAGATTCCACCCGCACCAGACTGTCGTTCGAGTTCGCCGAGAAGCGGCTGTCGGCCGATACCGTGAACGTTGTGGCGCTGGGGTCATCAATCAGCAAGGGTGAGAACCTGGTCGACACGGCTCGTAACCTCGAAGCGATGCGTATCGACATGGTGGTGATCAGGCACTGGGCATCCGGCGCGGCCAAGTTCCTGGGAGAACGGATCCGCTCGAACGTGATCAACGCCGGGGACGGGAAGCACGAGCACCCTACCCAGGCGTTGCTGGACATGCTCACCCTGCGCGATCACTTCGGCCGTATAAAGGGACTGAAGGTGGCAATCTGCGGCGATATCCTGCACAGCAGGGTGGCACGCAGCAACATTTGGGGCCTCACCAAATTGGGTGCGGAGGTGGCGGTGTGTGGGCCCGCCTCGCTCATGCCGAGCCACGTCGAGGAGCTGGGAGTCACCATCTTGCCGCGGATCGAGGACGCTATTGACTGGGCGGACGCACTAAACATCCTGCGGCTGCAACTGGAACGAATGCACGGCGGCTACATCCCCTCGCAGCGGGAATACAATCGTGTCTTCGGGGTTTCCAGTGAGCGTCTTAGCAAGGCGCCCAAGGATGTCCTCATCATGCACCCAGGGCCCATGAACCGGGGGGTGGAGATCGACAGCGACGTGGCGGACGGGCCGCACAGCGTCATTCTGCCCCAGGTGACCAACGGTATAGCCGTTCGCATGGCGGTACTCTATCTCCTAGCCGGCGGGAGCCAGGTCTCCTCCGCAGCCCAACCGGAGGACCAGGCGTGACGCGCATTCTCGTTAAGGGCGGCAGGGTCATCGACCCCTCCCAGCAGATGGACGCCGCGGCGGATGTCCTGCTTGAGGATGGCAAGGTCACTGAGGTGGGGACGAACCTGGACCAACCGGAAGGCGCCGAGGTCATCGACGCACGAGGGAAGGTGGTGGCGCCGGGGTTGATCGACCTTCACGTTCACTTGCGGGAGCCCGGCCAGGAGGATCAGGAAACCGTGGCCAGCGGCGCCATGGCGGCTGCGGCGGGCGGATTCAGCGCCGTGTGCGCCATGCCCAACACGGATCCCGTGACCGACAACCAGGCGGCGGTCGGCTTCGTGATCCGTCAATCGCAGCGGGCTCAGGCAGCCCGCGTCTACCCGATCGGGGCAGTCTCACTGGGCCAGCAAGGGGAACGGCTGGCCGAGTTCGGCGAGATGGTCGGCGCCGGGGCGGTGGCGGTCAGCGACGACGGCCATCCGGTGGCCACCAGCCAACTGATGCGCACGGCGCTGGAATACGCCCGCACGTTCGGCATTCCGGTGGCGGACCACTGCGAGGACATGTCGCTGGCCGACGGATCGATGCATGAGGGGATAGTGTCCACCCGAATGGGACTTCCGGGTATTCCTTCGGCCGCGGAAGAGGTGATGGTAGCACGAGACGTGATCCTGGCGGAACTGACCGGGGGCCACGTTCATCTGTGCCACATGTCGACCCGCGGGTCGGTGGAGTTGATCCGCCGCGCCAAGGAGAAGGGGCTCTCGGTGACCGCCGAGGCCACGCCCCATCACTTTGCCCTGACGCACGAGCGGTGTGAGGGGTACGACACCAACGCCAAGATGAACCCGCCGCTGCGTGAGGCCGAAGACCGGGAGGCGATTCGGGAAGGCCTCAAGGATGGTACCATCGACGTCATCGCCAGCGATCACGCACCGCATCACTACGACGCCAAGGAACAGGCGTTCGACGACGCTCCCAATGGTATCATCGGACTCGAGACGGCGTTCGGTGTGGCCGTTCGGGAGCTGGTGGAAGGTGGCTACCTGTCGCTCCCCGACCTCATCTTCCGCATGAGCACTCGTCCCGCCCAGGTGTTCAACCTCCCGGGGGGAACTCTGGTGGGTGGGGCGCCGGCCGACGTGGTCATCCTCGACCCGGGCGTTCGGTGGCAGGTCGATCCCCAAGAGTCGTTCTCCAAGAGTCGCAACACGCCGTTCGGCGGCGAGACTCTGGTGGGGAGGGCCGATCTCACCATCGTCCGTGGCAAGGTGGTGTACCGCAGAGAGGGCTGATCGTGCGGTGGGCCGTGTTCGGTGTTTTCAGAATCCAACCAGAGCATTAGATTTGTTTGTCCGGACCTACCACTAACTTCGGACACACGGGGCGGTGGTGCCGCACTCCCACCGACCGCCGCTGCTTTCGACCCGCCGGCCAGACCATCGACACCCACGCGGCTCGACGAGCAGGTCGCCAGATCCTCCACTCGGCCGCACCTCGGCCTCAACTGGCTAACCCAGGAGCAGCGAGATGAATTCGACAGCCGTGGAAAGACGCGCCGGAATGGCTAAGAAAAAAGATGCCAAGGGCATCGAAGATCTGCTGTCCGAGCGAGAGAAGTTCACCATGTGGCTCAGCCGGTTGGACCAGAATGCCGACCAGGCCTCTGACAAGGTGCGGGACAAGATCCGGGGCGACTACCAGACCCGGCTCGAAACCATCATGGAGGAACTCGGCTCGCACAGCGACAGCATAGCCGAGCAGTTGGCTGACCACCGCGGCACCCAGGAAGACTTGACCACGCGGGAAACCAGCGCTAGCGAAGAACGGGCCGAGGCGGAGGTGAGGCATACCGTCGGCGAATACGACGACGACGAGTGGAACAAGCTCAAGGAGATGGCCGACGAGCAACTGGAGCAAATCGGCAGCGACTTGAAGGATGTTACCAATGAGATAGAACGCCTGGCCGGTGTCCAGGGGCTCATCGCTTCACGGCCGGAGCCGGCAGAGGAGGAAGTGGCCGCCGAAGAGGAATCCTCGGCGGAGGCGGAGGACTCAGTGATATCGATCAGTGCCGGCGAAGATGCCGAGGAAGAGGAAAACGAGGACGGTGGCGAGGCTGATGAAACCCCTGCCATGGGCGCACCAAAGTTCACACCTCGTGGCGCCGATTCTGGCGGCGAACCCAGCGCACCGCGGACCCTCCAGTTTCCCGGCGCGGACGCCAAGGACACTTCGCTCGACGAACTCGACTTCCTGAAATCCGTGTCCGATGAAGATTCAGCCGGCACCGCCACGGAGGAAGCGCCTGCCTCGGCCGAGCCCGAGAGCGCTCCCGATATTGCCACTTCGTCGACGGAGATTGACAACGGCAGCCAGACGCAGGCCAAGACCCTCAAGTGCGCTGAATGTGGGGAACTGAATCGCCCGACTGAGTGGTACTGCGAGCGGTGTGGTGCCGAACTGGCGTCGTTGTAGCGGGCCGCGGATGGCAGGGTAGGCTGGAAACATCGAAGGGCGCCCCGAAGGCGCCCTTTGTAGTTACCGAGAGGAAGGGGCCGGGGTCAGGCCATGCCGGCAACGGCCTTGTGCAAGCGGCTCTTTTGCCTGTTGGCCGCGTTCTGATGGATCAGGTTCTTGCCAGAGGCCCGGTCGATGACGACCTCGGCCTGCTTCAGGGCCGCAGCAGCCTCGTCCTTGCTGCCCGCCTGGCGGACCTTCTTGATGGCGGTACGAAGCTCGCTCCGCTGCACCCGGTTGTGCTGGGTGCGGGCTTCGGTTTGACGCTGGCGCTTCTTGGCGGACTTGATCTGCGGCACGGCACCCTCTTGATGACTAGTCAGAACAGTAACGACCGCTATCTGGTCGAGCATAAAAAGATAGAAACCAGGCACGCCATCGTCAAGTGGGGCAATGCTTTGACTTGCTCGGCTCCGGGGTATAACTTGTGCGCGGTCCGGGCCGGAGACCTTCGGGCCCGGCGCACGGCCGCCGTCGCTTTCATCCCGGGAATCCCTCTATGACCGATACCATCCAGGCCACGGCGCCGGCTGTCCCTGGTGAAGGCGGGTTCGTTGTCCGTCTGGATGGATTCTCGGGGCCCCTCGACCTGTTGCTGCATCTTCTGCGCGAGCAACAACTCGAAATCGCCGACATCCCCATCGCCTCCATCGCCGACCAGTTCCTCAAGACCATCGACGCGTTGGGGCTCAATGAGGCCGCCGACTACCTCGAAATGGCCGGCAGGCTGCTTCGTTTGAAAGTCCAGATGCTGCTGCCGCGTCACGGCGAGGAGGAAGGCTGGGAGGATCCGCGCGCCGAACTGGTTCGGCGGTTGCTGGAGTATCAGCAGGTCAAGGAGATTTCCCTATGGATGGAGCAAGGGATCGAACACCGGGCTGCCCGATTGGGTCGGGGTTATCTCCCGCCGGCCCCCGAGGTACCGCCGGCGCCGCTGACTTTCGAGTTGCTCGAGCTACTGCAGGCGGTCGAGCGAGTCATCAGCGGTATCGCCACGCCGGTGCTACACCGGGTGGTGCCCCGGCCGCTCAACGTGGAGGCGGCCACGGCCAGGATCGCGGCGCTCCTGAGAGAGCGTCCCCGGATTTCCTGGCTGGATACTCTGGGGCCCAAACCGACACTCACCGACGTTCTGTCCACCTTGCTGGCTTTGCTGGAGATGGCCCGGCGAGGTGTGGTGCGGATCGTCCAACCGGCGCCGTTTGCGCCTATAGTCATTGCCCGTGAATCCACTGAACCAATTAATTGAAGCAGCGCTGTTCTCGGCGGCCCGTCCCGTGACCGTCGAAGAACTCGCTTCCCTCGACCCGGACGCCAATGTGGCAGACGCCAGGTCGGCGCTCGATCAACTGCGCGAGACCTACGATTTCAACCAACACGCCATCGAGATCGTGGAACTGGCCGGGGGCTATCAGATACTCACTCGACCCCAGTTCGCGGCCGCTCTCGAGCGGGCGCAACTCCACGTCAGGACCCCCAAATTGACCGCGGCGGCCCTGGAAACGATGGCCGTGATAGCCTACCGGCAGCCTGTGGGAAGAGCTGAAATCGAGGAGATCCGCGGGGTATCCGCCGGCGGTGTTCTCAGGACGCTGCAGGAGCGGGGGCTGATAGAGGTCGTCGGTCGGAGCGAAGGAATGGGCCGCCCGATGCTCTACGGTACCACAATGCACTTCCTCGAAATGCTGGGTCTCACCGATCTCACCGACCTCCCTCGGTCGGACGAACTGACCATAGCCCTCCAGCCACCGAAGCCGCTGGAGCCGGAGGATGACGACGCGGAAGCCTCTGTGCCGGCCGAATCATGACTGAGATGAGGGTGCAACGGGCTCTGGCCCAAGCTGGCGTCGCGTCCAGGCGCGCGGCGGAGGAACTCATCCGCGACGGCAAGGTCCGGGTTGATGGAAAAGTCATCGGTCTGGGAGCCAAGGTCGACCCCACCACCCAGCGAATCACCGTCGGGCGGCGCGCGGTCGTCATCCAAGCCAGGCGTTGGATCCTGTTCCACAAGCCGCTTGGAGTTGTGACCACCGCCAACGACGAACGCGGTCGTCCCACCGTGTTCGATTACCTCCAGAACCCGGCTGGATTGGCCTACGTGGGCCGGCTTGACGTGATGACCACTGGGTTGTTGTTGCTCACCAATGACGGTGAAGCGCTTCACCGGCTTACTCATCCGCGATACCGCATTCCCCGCCGCTACTCCGTGCTGGTTCACGGGGCCGACACGGCGACGCTGCAGAACCTGATGAAGCGACGTATCGTTATAGATGATAGGCCAGTGATGCCGGTCAGGGTGAGCGTCCGGCCTGGGCGCCGCGGGCGCAGCATCATCGACGTCACCCTTACGGAGGGAAGGAACCGTATTGTGCGTCGCTGGTGCGAAGCCATGGGCACCAAAGTGGAACGCCTGGCCCGGCTGTCGTACGGCCCCATCAGCTTGGGCAAGCTGCCCGTGAGCCAGTCTCGTCCACTGGAACCGAAAGAGGAAGTGGCGCTGTATCGCGCGGTGAGCCTTGATGTGCCGGGGGATTTGAAACAGAGCCGTTCGGGAGTTCGTCGGTGAGAGAACTCCGTGGGGGACTTTAATGAGCAGCACTGAGATCGAGACGGACACCAACAGCACCCAGGAATTCACCCAGATGCAGGTGGCCATGGCACAGGTCGGCCTGCGCGTGGTCGGCCAGGAGAGGATGATCGAACGGCTGTTGATCGGCTTGGTCACCGGCGGTCATGTGTTGCTCGAGGGGGTGCCCGGTCTGGCCAAGACGCTGGCGGTCAGCACCCTGTCGGAGATCATCTCGGTGCAGTTTTCCCGCATCCAGTTCACCCCCGACCTGCTCCCCGCCGACTTGATCGGTACCATGGTGTTCAACCCGAAGACCCAGGACTTCTCGGTCAAGAAGGGGCCCATCTTCGCCAACATCGTGCTGGCGGACGAGATCAACCGGGCGCCGGCCAAGGTCCAAGCGGCCCTGCTCGAGGCAATGCAGGAACGGCAAGTGACCATCGGGGGAACAACTTTCCGTCTCGACGAACCGTTCCTGGTGTTGGCAACGCAGAACCCCATCGAGAGCGAAGGCACCTACCCGTTGCCCGAGGCCCAGCTCGACCGGTTCCTGATGAAGGTGCGGGTGGGCTATCCGACGCGCGACGAGGAGCGAGAGGTGCTGGCCCGGCTCGGCGGCGACGAGATCATCCCCGTCGAGGCAGCGCTGACTCCCGAGTTGATACGGCAGGCACGCGCGAGCATCGCCGACCTCTATCTCGACCAGAAACTGGCCGACTACATCGTCGATCTGGTGCGCGCCACTCGGACTCCTGACGAGGTCGGTCTCAAGGACCTCAAACCGTTGGTCGCCTTCGGCGCGTCGCCTAGGGCAACGCTGGCCCTGGCCCGGGCCTCCAGAGCCCACGCCTACATTCGCGGACGGAACTACGTCATTCCCGAAGATATTCGCGCGCTGGCCCCGGACGTGTTGCGCCACCGTATCGTGCTGACGTTCGAAGCCGAAGCCGAAGACATGGACAGCGACGACATCATTACCCGCGTGCTCGACACGGTCGAGGTCCCTTGAGCGTCTCCTGATTGTATGCCAGCTGTTCCACCCGAAGTTCTCCGTCAGGTCAAAGGCATCCAGCTCCGTACCCGGGGGTTGGTGGGGACCCTGTTCGCCGGGGAATACCGCTCGGTGTTCCGGGGACAGGGCATGGAGTTCGCTGAGGTCAGGCCCTACGTCCCGGGCGATGATTACCGGAACATCGAGTGGAACGTGTCGGCCCGGCTCGCCACACCTTTCGTCAAGACATATACCGAAGAGCGTGAACTGACGCTGTTCTTGATCGTCGATCAGTCCGGTTCCACCCGGTTCGGCGAGCCGGTTACCAAGGCAGCGCTCGCCATTGAAGTCGCCTCCGTCCTGGCCCTGGCTGCCGCCCGACACAACGATCGTGTCGGAGCGTTGCTGTTCAGCGATTCCGTTGAACGGGTCATTCCGCCGCGCAAGGGACGGCGCCACGCGCTGCGGGTGATCCGCGACATGGTGGCGTTCGAGCCCAGAGGCAACCGCACGGACCTCGCCGCAAGCCTTACCTATGCCAGCCGCCTGTTGCACCACAGGAGCATCGTGGTTGTCCTGTCGGACTTCCTCGCAACCGGCTGGGAGCGTCCCCTGAAGTCCCTGGCGTCCCGCAATGACGTGGTGGGCATCATGGTCGACGATCCACGCGAGCGGGAACTGCCCGAGACCGGATTGATCGAGTTGCGCGACGCGGAGTCGGCACGCCACGTGCTAGTCGATGCCGGCGACCGGGGCGTTCGTCGGCGGGCGGCGGCCTACGCCCGCGATCAGCGCGAACAGCGGGAACGCATCCTGACGGGCGCAGGCGTGGACTGTGTCTCTCTCAGTACCGCGACCGACTACGCCATACCTCTCCGACAAGCCTTCGCCCGGCGCGCGCGCCGACTCCACCGCGGATGATCCTCGTCTGCTTGGCTCTGTTGCAGGCAGCGGCCCCGACGGTGGGCGACACCGTGTGGATCGAGGCTACCGTCTCTCTGCCGCCCGGGAACCTGGTTCGCTTGCCGGTATGGGAACCGTCGGGCGACGTCGAACTTCTCGGTACACCGCGAATAATCGTGGATGCTGATTCGGTAACGGTGCGCTACCCGATGGTGGTTTGGCGCCCCGGGGGCCATTCACTGGTAATTCCCGGCCCCGAATTCATCGCTCCCGATGGCACGGTAAGTTCGGGGCCAGCCCGTTCCGTCACGGTAGAAGTGGCCTCTGTGCTGCCGGATGAGCCGCCCGAGGAAGTTTCCATCAAGGCGGAATCGGGCATCATTCAGCGCCCGGTTACCTCCTGGATCCCATTGGCGGTGATGCTGTTGTCCGTCATGGTACTGGCGGTGCCTCTGTGGTGGTGGTGGTTGCGCCGGGGTCCGACTCCCATCCGGCAACCGGTCGAACCCGGCATGGCGGAACTTCCGATAGAGCAGTGGTCCACCGCAGGCGAACACCGGGCCGTCCTCGCCGCCGCAAGCGATACTTTACGCCGCGCGCTGACCGACCATCTAGCTCAGGTCCCCGAATCCGGCGACGTCGAAGCGTGGGTGGACTCTGTTGAACGAGCGACCGAAGTGCCGTGGGATGGCCCCGCGGTGGTAGCTCTGTTGCGGGACATCGACCGGGTCAGGTTTCAGCCGGAAGATCCCGGGACGGTGCTCGATCTATACCACCGGTCCCTCGAGGTCGCCACGCCGCCGCGGGAGGAGGTTGGTCCATGACCATCGCCCGCCCTTGGTTGTTGCTTCTGCTGCTGGCGTTGCCCGCCTGGTGGTGGTTCTTGCGCCACCGGACCATGCGTGGCGTTGTGTTCAGCGACGTCGATACCGTCGCCGCGGCCGTAAGGCCGGCGTGGTGGATTCGAATCCCCACCGCCTCCAGAATAGTCGCCCTCAGTGCGTTCCTCATCGGTGCGTCCGGCCCCCGGGTGGGGGGCGACACCATCGAGGTCAAGCAGGAGGGCATCGCCATCGCCATCGCCATCGACGTGTCGAGCAGCATGCTGGCGGAAGATTTTGCGCCTTCGAACAGGATAGAGGTGGCCAAGGAGCAGGCCACGGCTTTCGTTCGTGGCCGAAGCGCGGACCGAATAGGATTGGTGGCGTTTGCCGGCGAGGCGTTGACGCAGGTGCCGGTCACGCTGGACTACCCGGTGCTGGAGCGAGCCATCGCCGATCTGTCGGTCGGGCAACTCGAAGACGGTACCGCCATCGGAAGTGGCCTGGCCACGGCCGTCAACCGATTGCGGTCGGCCGAAGGGACATCCAAGGTGGTGCTGCTGCTCACCGACGGTGAAAACAACCGGGGACTCATCGATCCCCGCACGGCGGCGCAAACCGCCAAGACCTACGGGATCAAGGTATACACCATCGGCGTCGGCACCGAGGGCGAGGCACCGATTCCGACCGGGCGCGGGTTGTCGGGGTTTCGCTACGAGATTCTCCCCGTCAAGATCGACGAGGAACTTCTCACGGAAATTGCCGAAGCCACCGGGGGCCGTTATTTCAGGGCCAAGGACAGTGAGGCTTTGAGCCGGATCTTCCGGCAGATTGACGGTCTGGAAAAAACGCCTGTCCGGATTACCCGCTACACGCGCTACAGTGAAGTAACCAAGCCGCTCATCATCATCGGTTTGCTGGCGCTGCTGCTCGAGTTGGTCCTCAGCGCAACTCGACTGGTACGAGTACCATGATTTTCGACTCCCCTTTGTTGTTGCTGCTGGCCCCGGTACTTGGGTTGGCCGTCGGTTTACTTACCTGGAGCGCCCGGCACCGGCGCATCCGGTTGGCTGGGGCGTGGTCTCCGGAGTTGCAACGCCAAGCCAAAGCCAACGGGCGGTTCGGACCTGTGTGGCTCGGTATCGTCGCCATTCTGCTGGGAGTTGCCTTGGCTGGTCCCCGCGGCGGCCGGACCGAAGTGACCACAGAGTCCCGGGCGCTCAGCCTGGTGATAGTCATGGACGTTAGCCGGTCGATGCTGGCGGAAGACGTTGCTCCCTCTCGTCTGGGCTTTGCCGTGCGTGAAGCCAGACGCCTGGTGCACGACATCCCCGGCGACCGGGTTGGACTGATCGCCTTCGCGGGGAGGAGTTACATCCTGTCACCGCTCACCATCGACGGCGGGGCCATCACCTTGCAACTCGACGCCTTGAGTCCCGACTTGGCCAGCCAAGGTGGGACCAGTCTGGCGGCGGCTCTGGCTCAGGGTGGTCAACTGCTTGGTGCATCGACGGAAATATCGGACAGGGTGCTGGTGGTGTTCACCGATGGTGAAGCACACGACTCCCTCGAAGCCATAGTGAGGAGCGCCAAACGCCTCCGGGAGGAGGGCGTGCGCGTGGTGCTGGTCGCCGAAGGGACTATCGCGCCCACCCGGATTCCGATCCGGGATTCCGCTGGGAACCTTCTCGAATACAAGAAGACTCGCGGCGGTGAACTCGTGGAGACGTCGCGCCAGGATCACACTCTGCGGCAAATCGCCGACGCGTCAGACGGCACCATCATACCGGCCGACGTGCCGGACCAGGCGGGTGCCATCCGTGATCTCACCAACGCCTTCAAACGAAACCCCAGTACCGAGACCCGGACCGCCGACCTCCTACCACTGGCGTGGATTCCTTTGTTGCTGGCGGCCCTGGTGCTACTGGGCCAGACTGTCACGCGCCGGACCGCGTCACTGGTTGGTCTGGCAGCACTGTTGCTCCGGCCCATGGCCGCCTCTGCCCAGTTGGTTACCGACGCCGAGCGTGCCGTGCAGGCCAGCCAACCGGGAAAGGCTACTCAGGCTTATCTGGAGTTGGCGCGAGAGGGATTCGCCAAGGACACCAGCTTCTACAACGCCGGTACCACCGCCATCATGGCGGGGGAGTTCGAAGCGGCGACCGTCCCCCTGACCTTGGCCGCCAAGTCGGTGGATCCTGAGCTGCGCTTCAGGGCGCTCTACAACCTCGGAACCGCCGCTCTGACGATGTCGCGCGTCGATACGGCGCGCGCCGATGCGCTGCGCGAAATCGCCGTCCGAAATCTCAAGGAGGCGTTGCTGCTCCACCCAGCGTCGGCCGATGCCAAGTGGAATCTGGAGTTGGCTCTGAGCGCACAACCACCACCGTCTGATGGCGGAGGTGGGGGTGGGGGACAGAGTTCGCCGCCTCCTCCGGCAGGCAACGAGAGCGAGCAGGAAGCGGAACCGGAGCCCAGTCCGGACGGACTGACACAAAGTCAGGCCGAGCAGATTCTGAATTCCGTGGAGCGGGAGGAGAGAGCTACCAGGGCCAATCAGCAGAAACGACGGCGGGGTCGCGGAGCGGGGGGAGGGAAGGACTGGTGATCACGCTTGCCCTGCTGCTTGTGGCTGCGCAAGGGAGTTCGCCTGAGGTGAGCGCGACCGCCGACCGGCACAAACTGATGGTCGGCGAGGAAGTGATCTATGTCGTTCGGGCGGTCAGTTCGTCCGAGGAAGCCATGCGCGTCCAGGTAGGTTCGGTCAATGGCTTCGAGGTGGTGTCTCGTACCGAACGACGCGAAGTGTCGTTCGCTCCCGTCTCGCGCACCAACATTCTGGAATATCGATTGAGGGCTTTGCGGACCGGGACGTTCCAGTTGGGGCCGGTGGAGGCGCATCAGGGCGGAGACGTGGTCACAATTCCAGGCGTGTCCATCGTGGTCAGCGAATCGAGAGGGGCTGTTGCCGCGGCGGTGAATCCTCGGGTGGCCTCCCTTCTCAGCCACGCCAGGCCGCCGTCGCCCAGCGGGGAGGTTGGGCTGACGGTACATCTTTCGGCCGACACTGTTCTGGTGGGACAACAAGTCGATGTAGTCACCGCCGCCTGGTTCCCTCGAGACCTCCGCTTACGGCTACGCCGCCCGCCAACGTTACAACCGCCCAGTGTGGACGGACTGTGGAGCTATCCCCAACCGGCGCCGGTCGGGATCGCCGCCAGCCGGAGAGTTGGCCGGGACTGGTACGATCTGTTCGTGAGCCACGAGGTGGTCTTTGCCTTAACTCCAGGGACCTTCGTACTCGAACCCGCGACACTTCGGTACAGCGTGCCACTCGCCCTGCAGTTTTTCAGTCAGGAAGAGCGACTCTCGCTCGAGAGCGCGGCACCTGTCGTCGTGGTACTGCCGCTCCCGGCAGACGGTCAGCCGGTCGGGTTCAAGGGAGCGGTAGGCAGCGAACTCCAGGCAGCGTGGCACTTGCCCCGAGCCTCCGGCATGGTGGGTGATCCGCTGGAGGTGGAGTTTACCGTGACCGGGTTGGGCAACGTGGCGCTGTGGCCCGATCCCACCCCAGCGTGGGGGGACGACGTCAGAGTGTACCGTGACCGGGTGGAAGAGCGCCTGGAACCGGACAGGGGTCGCATCGGCGGGAGCAAGACGTTCTCCTACCTGGTGGTACCGACCGAGCCGGGCATGCTGGTCATCCCCGCGGTCAAGTACCCGTTCTACGATCTGCGAGCGGGTCGGTACCGCATCCTCGAGGTGGCATCGAAGGCGCTCCCGGTTGCGCCGGGCGACGAGTCGCTGGCGGCCCGGGGGCTTCCCCCATCGCTGCTTACGGGTACGACGCGGTCATTCTCATACCGACTGGAGACGCTGCCGTGGATCGTGTGGCTGCTCGTTTTCGGGGCGCCCCCGCTCGCTTACCTGCTTTCCCGATTGGTGCCACGACGGCGTCGGCCGCTCCACTCCAGAGTCGTTCCAACCGATCTGAGATCAGCCGAACTCGAATTCGAGCGGCTCATCCGGCTCTACGTTCCCGACCTAGAAGAACACGTTGGAAGCGGTTTGGTGTCGGCGCTCACCGTGGCTGGATTGGATGATAGTACGGCTGAACGGGTCGGCGTCCTCCGCCGCCGCCTGATGTTGGCCCGCTACGGACCGGATGCCGGCAGTGAGGAACAACGTGCCCTCGTTGCCGAGATCCGCGACATAGTGGCTCACTTGGCGACCATTCCCCGGTCCACCTTGCGCCACCGAGCCGTTGTCGTGGGGGTCGCGGCGCTGCTGGCCACAGCGGGCACGGCAGGGGGCCAGCAGGGCTCACCCAGTGAGATGTATCAGGTGGGCGCGCTGCGAATTGCCGCGAGTGGTTTCCAACGACAAGCTGAGCTGGCGCCTGGCGTGGTGGCCAATTGGTACAATTTGGGCGCTGCGCACTACCGCCTGGGCCACGACTGGCAGGCCTCCGCAGCCTGGCACCGCGCCCTGGAGTTGGCGCCGCGGAACAAGCATGTCCGCCGGGGTCTGGCCCTGGTACCGCCGCCCGATGCCGTATCGGCTCGCCGGCTCATGGTGCCGCCAGTGACCGCCGGCGAGCTGTTGTTGTTGGCTGTGATGTTCTGGATACCGGGCTGGGTCGGTTCCATTAGGAGCCGAAGGTTCCAGCGGCGGTGGGTCGTGTTGCTCCTGGTTTCGGTTGGAGCGGTTGGTGGGGCCGCGGCGGTGGACTGGTGGCAACAGCGTCCGCTAGGAATAGTTCTGACGGACACACCTCTCAGGGTGTCGCCCCACGAACGGGCGCCGACGGTTGCGCCGACAGCTCCCGGCACGGCTGTTTGGCTGGGACGCCCGCAGGGTCAATGGGTGTTGGTGGAGGCCCCGGGAGAATCGGAAGGTTGGCTGCCGCGGCAGGCCATAGTTACTCCGTAGGGCTATCTTTCCCGACCACGTTCACTCCACCAAGCGAGCGCATGCCCGACACCACCGAACGTTCCGCTCACGCCCCCACCGGCGCCACCAAACGCACCATTTTCATCCTGCCCGATTCCGTGGCCGATCAGATTGCGGCGGGAGAGGTGGTGGAGCGGCCGGCGTCAGTGGCCAAGGAGTTGGTCGAGAACGCCATCGACGCGGGAGCCAAGCGAATCCGGATCGAGTTGGAGGGTGGCGGGCGTACCCGGATCGAGGTGAGCGACGACGGCTGTGGCATGAGTCGCGACGATGCCTTGCTGGCCCTCGACCGGCACGCCACCAGCAAGATCAAGGCGGCCACGGATCTCTTCGGGGTAACCACCTTCGGGTTTCGCGGCGAGGCGCTGCCATCGATTGCGTCGGTAACCCGGTTCGTGTTGACGACGTCCGACGGAGAAGGGGAGGGCACCGAGGTCCGGGTCACCGGCGGCCGACTCGACCACGTCGGTGCCACGGCTCGGCGCCAGGGAACGACAGTGGCCATCCGAGCGCTGTTCTTCAACACTCCCGCTCGACGGAAATTCCTCCGGAGCTCTTCCAGCGAGATGCGGGCTGCGCTGAACGCTGTTGCCATCCTGGCGCTGGCCCATCCTGAGGTTGGCTTCGAAATGAAGGTCGACGGTCGGCCTCGGCTGACGGTCCAGCCCGGCCAGACCCTGGAGCAGCGTATCGGGGCGGTTTGGGGTCCAGATCTCGGCCGCACACTGATACCGGTGCACGGCGCCCAGGGGGCGTTCCGCATCGACGGCTTGATCCAGCGGCCCGGCGAGGCCAAACCCACCGGCCGCCGGACCCAGTTGATGGTCAACGGCCGTCCCTTCCGCGACAATTTCCTCCTGCGAGCGGCCGAAGCGGGCTATCGCTCCACCATTCATCCCGGCGACCGTCCAACGATGTTCCTGCAGGTAACCGTGGATGCCGAGCAAGTGGACGTCAACGTTCACCCGGCCAAGCTCGAGGTACGGTTCCGTGACCGGATAGGATTGGAGCGTGTGGTCGAAGACTGTGTACGGCAGGCGTTGAGCCAACTGGAATCCTCCGTCCAGGTAAGCGACTGGCGGCCGGCTCCGACACCCGGGCAGCAGGAGGTGGACGGGGCAACTCTCTTTGGAGGAGCTGGTGACCCAACCGCCCCGGTTGGGTTAGACGCGGCGCAGGACCTGGAGGCCTCGGACACGCACGGGACGTCCGGGTTGGATGGTACCGATTTCGAAGTTCCCCTGAGGCAACTATTCAGCACTTACATACTCTATCAGGGAATCGATGGGTTGGTCATCGTCGACCAGCACGCCGCCCACGAGCGGGTGATCTACGAATCGGTCATGGCCCAGTTGGATGGCGCCGAGGCACCGGCGCAGCATTTGTTGCTGCCGCTTACCGTCGATCTGACCGATGAAGAGCTCGACGTATTGGAGCGACACAAGGAAACGTTCAGCACCCTCGGTTTCGACATCGAGCCGTTCGGTGGCCGGACCATCAAACTCAACACCGTGCCAAACCCGCATCCTCGGTTCGACGCCATGGCCTGCTTTCGGGAACTCGTCGCCGACCTGGCCCGTGGCCGGTTTGGCGGATGGGCCAACCAATTGGAGCGGTTCGCCGCCACCTATGCCTGCCGGGCAGCGGTGAAGGCAGGGCAGGAACTCGACGAACAGGAAATGCGCGCGCTGTTGGGCCAGCTGTTCGCCACTCGTCTCCCGCCGCACGACGTACACGGGCGCGCCACGTTGGTCCGATTCCCGCGGGAAGAACTGGAGCGCCGATTTGGGCGTCGGTAGGATCCCGATCCTCGTTGGTCCCACGGCGGTGGGCAAGACCTCCGTGGCTCTATCCCTCGATCGCGTGTTGCCCCTCGAAATCATCTCCGCGGATTCGCGGCAAGTCTATCGGCGGTTGGACATTGGAACGGCCAAGCCAACCACGAAGGAACGGCAGCGCGTGGTGCACCACGGCATCGACATCGTTGATCCGGGAGTACGGTACAGCGCCGGTCGATTCGCCAAGTCGGCGCCGGATTGGATAGAGGAGGCCCGTGGGCGAGGGCGGCA
>CAXMUQ010000043.1:0-4330 GCA_964196605.1 uncultured Acidimicrobiia bacterium | reverse complement strand
GGCAGCACCCAGTACCCCGCCGAAAGACATGCCAAATACTAGAATGGGGAAGAGACGTTCACCCTCGTCGGTCGTATAAACATCGTTCGCAAACGACCAGAACTGTGCCACGATCATCAAGTTGAAGATCCCCACGTACAGAAAAAATGGGATCGCAACTCGCACGCCGCTCTGAGCCAGAAAATAGAACACCACGAGAATCGCGGCAAAACCGTATGTCACCCAGCTGATCAAGCGCATCCGTGGCACCCGATCGGCGAACCTCCCGTAGACTTGCACAAGAGGAATCAACAGCACCGCCATGCCAGCGGACGCATATGCCTTGATCTGTGGGTTGGCTTGCTCCAACATCAGGGCATCTCGACTTGGCTTCATCAGATAGTACGCCGTAAGGATGAGGAGCACGTTAAACGCCAACAACAGCGCCTGCGCCCCCTCACCGGGACGAACGTCAGTGAACAACCGCATGAAACGATCGAGGCGCGACCCCTTCGATTGGTCGTTCATCAACCCTCCCTCAAGCCACATCTCATGACATCGATCTCCTTGCCCTACGTCCTATGCCTACGCACCACGCACAACTCACCCTTATCAGTCCATCACGAACGCCACGTAGTACCGCCGCCCGCGCCGGTTCACGTGGAACACCGCCGCGTCCCCAGATCGCAACCCCCCGACCGCACTCTTGAGCGCCCCTATCGTTCGCGCCTCTTGCCCGTTGAGCGAATAAATGACGTCACCGGGATGGAGGCCATCTCGCCGTTGTGGCGCGCCGGGAGCCTGGGCCGCCACCACCAGGCCCACCGGATCCCGCAGCCACGGAAGCGCCGACGCCAGGGTCCGGTCTAGTTTGATCACTAGAACGCCGAGCTGTTCGATCAGGTTCTCTTCCTGGGTGACCATGTCCGCCAGCCGGGACGCATCATCGGCCCGCTCGGCCACCGTGACGCTTACCGTCAACCGCTCGAGACCGCGGCGCACTTCGAGCGACACGGGTTGGCCGATCGGCTTGCGATACAGGTTGACGTCGAACTGCCGCCCGTTTTCCATAGATTTCCCGTTGAGTGAGACCACGATGTCACCCGGTTGTAGGCCGGCCCGTTGGCCCTCGCCACCATCGAACACATCGGCGATGATCACCCCCCATTCGAGCACCAACCGGAGCCCCTCGGAAATGTTGGGCGTAATCGTCTGGGCGAAAACGCCAATTTGCCCGCGGCGCACGCGGCCATTGTCGCGAATCTCCTCCGCAACATAGCGCACGATGTTACTGGGGGAGGCGAAACCGAGGCCCTCACTGCCGCCAGACTGAGACAATATCAACGTGTTGATGCCGACGACCTGGCCCTCGGTATTGATGAGAGGCCCGCCGCTGTTGCCCGGATTCACCGGCGCATCGGTCTGGATGTACACCATGCGATCATCGGGATTTAGCTGTCTCCCAACAGCGCTCACTATCCCCATCGTGACTGAATTCTGCAGACCGAGTGGCGCCCCAAACGCCAGCACAATCTCGCCGGCATGGAGCTCGTCCGAATCACCGAATTCGAGATAGAAGTGGTCGGCCACCTCCACCTTGAGGACGGCAAGGTCGGTCTCCACGTCCACGCCGACGAGCGTGGCGGGCAATCGGAGTCCTACGGGCTTCAGAATAGACGTGGAGCCGGCCCCCTCCACCGCCGGTTCGGACAGCAGCACTTCGATGCTGCGCGCGCCTTCGACCACATGCGCGTTGGTCACGATGTAGCCGTCTGCGGATATGATCACTCCCGACCCGGAGCGTTCCCCTATCGAGAGCACGGCCCCCTGCCTGGGATTGGGAGTACCATATCCGACCGTAAACACCTGAACGACACCCGGCAACACCCGTTCGGTGAGTCCCTGAAACGAATGACTCAGGTCGCTCAACGACTGGCCATGGAGCGCTGTTGGATGGGCTACCTGAATGGCAACAGTGAAGCTCAGTAGGAGAGTGAAGAGGCCGCGGGACTTACGCATTGGAGGATTCCTTGGACAATCGTTCAGTTCAGAAGGCGGATGCAACCGGCAACGGTGCCTCATCAGACAACACGTCGGATAGATGATCTTGCCACCACTGCGCGGCGCGTTCATCCGTCCACGATTCCTGCAAGGGACAGGCAGCGAGTTGCCGAGCAAGTTCGTTGGCATCACGCGGCCGGTCCTCGGGTTTTTTGGCAAGACACGCCATTACTATGGCGTCCAGTTCATGCGGTATGTGTTGTTCGCTCCGGGACGACGGAGGCTCAGGGGTATCGTTGACGTGTTTCATCAACATCGCCACCGCGTTCACGGCGTCGAACACGAGCTGACCCGTCAGCATCCAATACATTACACACCCAAGAGCGTAGATATCGATGCGCGGGTCTACCGAACCACCCTCCTCAATCATCTCCGGAGCCATGAACGCCGGAGTTCCGGTCGTCAATTCGGGAGACGTCAAGTGAGTAACGTCTCTACCCGGAAGCCGTTCCGCCTTGACCAGCCCAAAATCCAGCACCTTTATGAAATCGACCTCGAGCCCCATGCGGCAGGTGTGGATGTTGGAAGGCTTGACGTCACGGTGAATCATGCCCCTGTGGTGCGCCTCCGCCAGAGATTGGCACGCCTGAATCGTCAGGTAAACCACGCGGTCCGCCGGTAAAGGACCGAACCGGTTGATCAACGATTCCAGATCCATTCCCTCGAGAAGTTCCATGGCGAAGTAGAACGACCCCTCGTTGGTCACCCCGAAATCATACAGTTCGATCGTGTGGGGCGAGCGCAGCGTGGCCACCACTTCCGCCTCGCGTCGAAAGCGACTCAAGGTGACCTGGGCCTCGCGAGACGTACCCAGAAGATCAGGACGGATCAATTTGATGGCCGCCGGCCGGGCTAGTAGACGGTGCTTGGCCCGGTAGACCTCTCCCATGCCCCCCTTACCGATGAGGTTCTCCAACCGGTAGCTCCCCAGTTCCCGGGCTTTGCGAACCTGGCGGCCCAGGCGGCCGATCATTCGGGCGGGGAGCATGGCCAGGACGGCGCAGAGATAGTTGGGCCAGAAGGCGGTAAATAGTTCAAAACCCGTCGCCGATACAGGAACACCCCTCAGCGAGGCGAACAACACCCCCAACGGATCCATGGTAGCGGCGGCCAATCCTGCCGCCAGAATCTTCCCCGGGGTGTTGGGCGCAATGGTCGGGTACACCAGTATGACGATACAAATCCAGGAAATCGTCGGGCCGCTTCGGCCCTCTATGGGGATCCATTGATTCCATCCGGCGATGATCGCCGAGGTAAGCACCAGAAACACCAACCCGATGTCGAGCAGCAACGCCGGACGATGGCTCAGTTTGCCGGCCAGGACCATCATGACGAGCGACAGCAGCACGCCGGCACTGGCGAAGTAGGCTCCCGGAACCGGCCAGTGCTCCTGCATGTAGTCCGGCATGGCGTCGAGAAAGAAGCTTTGTCCGATCAGCTGGATCAGGATTCCGGTCAGCCACAGTCCGGCAAAGACAAGGGCCGCGGTTCCCACTCGTTTGCACGACTGGGACAGCAGATCTGGTGGCAGTTGGGGCCCAGCCGACACCGGCGAGGAGCCTTCAGTCGAGGGGGTGAATTCCCTGGCGACTACGCGATCGTGGAGCATGCCACTCGGGTCGCTGGAAGTGGATGTGGAAGACATACCTTAAAGGGACGCCTGTCCGGCGCGTTGCGCAAGCGACCGGTCGACCCCGGTCACGAGGTTATGGTGGGAACGCGGGCGAGCGCGTCTACTTCGAGCGTGGGCTCCATCGACAGCGGGTCCACGCAATCCGGCGCCCGGCAACCGCTGGATGACTCCGCCCACCACTCAGCCGCCTCCTGTTGGGTCCACGTCCCGATGGGAGACTGGAAACCCGAACTCAGCGCCTCAAGCAGAACGCCGGCATCTGCCGGCCGGTCGTCCGGGTCCTTGGCCAGACACTGCAGGATCAGGCCCTGTAAATAGGGGTCGATGGAGCGGCCCACACGCTTCGAAGGATCCTCAGGTACATCATGGACCTGCTTGCCGAGGACTTCGATGGCGCTGCTACCGGAGAACACGAACGACCCAGTGAGCAGGAAATAGCCCACTGCTCCGACAGCGTAGAGATCCGATCGGGCATCAATGCCGTCGGGGTGTTGAATTGACTCAGGTGCCAGGAAGTGCGGTGTCCCGGGGACCGTGTTGATAGCCGTGACGTTCTGGTCGCCGCTGGTGATGTCCTTGACCAACCCGAAGTCGAGCACCTTCACCACGTCATACATGCCTCCGCGCTCGAGCACCATGATATTCGCCGGCTTGATG
>CAXMUQ010000042.1:0-9738 GCA_964196605.1 uncultured Acidimicrobiia bacterium | reverse complement strand
ACCTACCGGTCCTGAGTTATCTGGCGTTTCTGGCAATTCCCGCGGTGTGGTGGCTGCTGTTCCGGACCAGGTGGGGGCTGCGGCTTCGGGCTGCGGGTGAGTCGCGCGAAGCCGCGCGAGCAGCCGGCGTGCGAGTAGTAGCAATACAAACTACTGCTACCATCGCTGGCGGAGCCTTCGCCGGTTTGGCCGGCGCCAGCCTGGTCCTGGCCCAGGTCGGTACTTTTACCGAGCAGATGACCGCCGGACGGGGGTTCGTGGCCATCGCCATCGTGGTGTTGGGGCGCTGGAATCCCATCGGCATTGCCCTGGCAGCCCTCCTGTTTGGCGCCGCCAACGCATCCCAATTCATGTTCCAGGCGATGGATGTGGTGATTCCTTACCAATTCTTCCTCATACTCCCGTACCTACTGACGATCCTGGCGCTGGCGGGCGCCGTGGGCCACGTCACAGCACCGCGCGAGCTGGGTCGCTAAGTTATTAAACGAGAAGTGATATGAAGTAGTGGTGTGGTATCTGCCGACTTGTCTTATTCTTCAGGCGGCTATGGCGTATATCGACTGTCCTCAGTGTGGTCAATCGGCACTTTCGGTGGCGACCCGGTGTCCGCGGTGCGGCTTTGGCTTCACCCAACACCGGTTGCGTCGTCGTCATGTCGACAACAGGGTCCCGATGTGGGTCGGGGGCGGCCTGGTAATACTGGTCATGGTCTTCCTCTTCGGGGAGGGTGGCAACGGCGGCGTTACTGTACCACCAATCGCCGGCGGACTGGACGAGAAACCTGCGGAAGTTGTTGTTCAGGCCGACTCGAGTGGGGTTCCCGGCGCCGATAGCGTGGCTGTCCAATCGGCCGTTGATGCGCCGGACGTGGCGCCGACCACTACCACGTTGTCAGCCGTTTCGCTTGATACGGTCCCTCCCATCGTTGCCGCTGCGCCGGCGGAATACCGAACGGTACCCGACCCGGTTGTGGTAACCATCGTCCCGCCCGACACCAGCGCGGTGGTGTTTCCGGAAGAACGCCGCTGGGCCAAGACCTGGGTCAACGTGCGGGCCGGCCGCAGTGGTAGCAGTGAAGCGATGACTGTTCTAAACCCGGGGGAGCCCGTCGGTGTGGACTCGTTGGGCCAGGGGTGGTACCGCGTGTTGGTCGACGGCGTACCGTTGGGATACGTCGACCGTGCCTTCCTGGCGCCAGCACCACCGGACTCGCTTCCTAGCTAGCCTCTCCGGATTCATGCGGCACCTGAAAGTGGCCACCGGATGAGCCGCCACACAAAGGGATAGCCGATAGCAGCCAGCCGCTAGCTACAATCCGAATTGCCGCAGGTGATGATCCATGTGGCGGTACATGAGGACTCCCCAAGTCCGGCTACTCAACTTTCCGAACAGTGGGTGAGGGGCGAAATCTCCCTCCGGCCCCCGGGTTACCACCCGGTCGAACAATCTCTTGAACTTGGTCCGTGCTTCGTCCCAATGGGCATTGGAGAACTGGATCAGCTCCGGGGCGGTGGGGGCTCCTTTGGGCCAGGGCAGCCAGTAGATCAACAGGTAACTCATGGGCCAGCGGCCCAACCAACTGGAGCGGGCCTTGACGTCCAAGTCTCCCAGGCTCAGTTCCAGCTGAGCGGTGACATGCTTCACCATCTGTTCTGCGTTCATGGTCCCCCAGAGGGCCGTCCTGGGGGGCGACACCTGCTCCATCCGCGCGACCAGGCTGCGACGGTCGTCTTCGTTCCACACGGTGTGCATGAAGATGGAGATACGGTGTTGTCAGGATTACGTCAATGATGAGGCGAGCGAGAGACAGGAGTGAGTGGTGATGGGTGATTGGTGATTTGTGACGTGGCTGATTGACGCTTGGTGATTGGATCGTTACCAATAGATAGGTTCGTGAGCCAATCCTCTTCTTCCCTCTCACCCCCTACGCTATGCGCGCTGCTATCTACCAGGAATTCCGTGGTCCCATCGAGATCGGTGACGTCGCCGATCCTGATCTTCTGTCCGACAGCGTCATCCTCAAGGTCGACGCCACCGGTGTATGCCGCAGCGATTATCTCGGTTGGCAAGGGCATGATAGCGACATCACGTTGCCGCATGTGCCGGGGCACGAGCTGGCAGGTACCATAGAAGAAATCGGCAACGCGGTTGAAGGTTGGCAAGTGGGCCAACGTGTGACCGTACCGTTCATCAGCGGCTGCGGCACCTGTCCTCAGTGCCTGTCCGGCAACCAGCAGGTGTGCGACCGGCAGGAACAGCCGGGCTTCACCTACTGGGGGTCATTCGCGGAACGAGTGCTGGTCCGCTACGCGGCCGGCAACCTGGTGGCGATACCCGACGACGTAGACAGTGCCACCGCGGCGAGCCTGGGGTGTCGCTTCACCACCTCTTGGCGGGCGGTGGTGGAGCAAGGGCGCGCACGCGCCGGCGAGTGGGTTGCGGTCCACGGTTGTGGTGGTGTTGGACTGTCGGCCGTTATGATCGCCCGCGGGCTGGGTGCGCGGGTGGTGGCGATCGACGTGCAGCCCGCCGCCCTTGACCTGGCACGGAACGTGGGCGCGGAGGTGGTGATCGACGCGCGCGAGTCGGGCGACGTGGTTGCCGCCATCGAACAGGGCACCGATGGCGGCGCCCACCTATCGCTCGACGCGCTCGGCAACACTATCACCTGTAGCAACTCTATCGCCTGTCTGAGAAAGCGCGGCCGTCACGTGCAGGTGGGCATCATGGTGGGAGACGAGCGAGAACATCGCGTGCCCATGGACCGCGTCATCGCCCGTGAACTCGAGATCAAAGGGAGTCACGGTATGGCGGCCCACGGATTTGCGCCATTGCTGGCGATGATCGCCCGGGGAACGATCGACCCCGCCCGACTGATCAGGCAACGTGTGCGTCTCGCCGCCGGCGTCGAACTCTTGACCCAAATGGGAGAGGATCGCCACGCGGGCATTACGGTTGTAGAGATCGGAAGCAGCTAGGGATTCCGGGAAATCCGAGTTTCAAGAACAGAAGGTCTGTGGTTGCTTCCAAGAGGTGCCCAGCTTGCTTAGCACTGCCCCCGGCTAGAACGCTTCCCCGATTCTGAAATACATTCCCCAGTCACTGTCGCCTACCGCGATATCAAGACCGATGTTCATGTGATTGTCGGTGAACGCCGTAAAGCGGATGCCCACTCCAACCCCGGGGAGAAGTCTTCCGTTGTCGGTGTCGTTGATCGCGTCGAACACGGTTGCTAGGCCTACAAAACCCACTGCACCCCACCGATCCAGGAAATTCCAGCGGTACTCGGCCTGGGCTGCCAACAGGTAATTTCCGCGAAAGGCGCCTTGGGAATATCCGCGAATGTCCTTCCTGCCCACGATGTACTGTTGGTTGAACGACAAGTCGCCTATCCCCAACCCGACGAACCCCCGGACGGCGATGACGTCCTTTCCGCCGCGGCGTGGCCAGTAGTGGTTGTAGTCGATGTCAACGGTGTTGGATGCGACAGCGTTGCCGATCGCCGTGGGGTAGGTGAAGTACTCCACGTTGCCGAAGAATCCAGTCTTGGGGTAGTAGACATTGGAGCGAGTGTCTGCCGTTCCCTTGAGGCCGATCCCGTTCAGGGTGGTCGTCGCAGCGGAATCCGGAAGCAATTCTGTCCGATTACGAAAGTGTGTGTAGACGTAAGGTGAGGCCGCCGAACAGATTCTTGATGATCCGGCGTTGTCCCTCGAGGTAGACGAAATCTGCGCTCGTGTTGTAGGGCACCCACTTGCCGATCGGATTGTCGAGATAGAACTGGAAATTGACCGCCCCGGTGCCGCCGGCACCGGTGAAACGCCACCGGTCCTGGGCGAAGAACATCTGGGCGAACCCGACGACGAACCAGGAATCGTTGGTGGTATACATAGCGAGCATCCCCGCCACCGAGGATGGGGAGATGGTGTCCCGCTCGACCGGATTGAACATCACCATGGGGAGAGCGCCGACCGTTAGGCCCAGTGATCGACTGTAGTTGATGTACGGCAGTGGCAGGATCTTGTACCTACCTTCGATCCGGCCGTTGGCGGCCCCGGCACTGCCCATTCCTTGGGCGGCACTCGTGGCCGGAAGCAGCAGCAACGCCAACGCCCACCAGCACCAGGTGCACAACAGACCGAGACGTCTAGAGAGCCCCACCAGCGGTGATCGAGAACTGGCTATCGGCTCATCGCCCCGGTCCCCAACTCAGTCAGGATTCGGTCGGCGCCGTAGACGTGTTCCAAAGCCGCCCTGATGGCACGGACATCGACCATGACGTTGCGACCCTGTTCCGGCAAGTAGATGAAGTCGCGGGACAGGCCGTTGATGTTGCGATCGAAGTTGATGCCTACCAGTTCCATGTCAGGCGTCACCGCCGGCGATCCGGAATTGCCACCGTATGTGTCCGCCGTGGATACGAAGTTGAGCGGCGTCCCTAGGTCTAGTCCTGGCGGCGGGGTCTGCCAACGTTCCGGCAGGGCCCAGTCCACTGAACCCTTGTGCGCGTTGTAGCGATCGTACAACCCATAGAAAGTGGTGTACGGAGGTGCCAGGGTACCGTTGTACTCATAGCTCTTTACTACGCCGTCGGCGATCCGGGGTGAGCGCGAGCCGTCGGGCGGGATGTTCTCGCCGTAAATGGCGAAACGGGCCCGCCCCAGCTCGCCAGCCAACGTGCGTTCCTCGGAGGAGAGGGGCCCCCACTCGGCTTGGAACTCCCGGAAGACCGGCAGCAGCACCGCCGCCAGGCGGACCGCCGGGTCGTCCGCCGACAGCGATTCTCCGTCGACCGCCTCCGCCACGGAGGCAGAGTCCGCCATGATACTACTTCCCATGAGGGCGGCCGCCGAAGCCTCCGCGGTACCATCCGGCAACGCCGCGCGGGTCAGGGGGTGGTTGGGACCGTAGGCCCGGCCGATATCGGCCAGCCGGGCGCTCAGGTAGCGACGCTCGAGGTCGGGTGGGAGGTCGCCGATACCCAACAGACGGCTGCGGAACCTGGCGATGCTGTCTCCCGGGGCACCGCGGTCGAGGGCCGCGAGGTAGTCGTGAGCCGCCGCCGCCCGGCGCAGCGTGGCCGACCCGTAGCGTCGGTTGCCAAATCCGGCAAAGGCTCCGTGCGGCGCGGCCAGGGCGGCTTTCTGCTCCTGGATGGTCATGATCCGGTCCATGACCTCGCCGTACCGCTCGCGTAAATCGTCTCGGGCGGCAATCGAGTCGCGCAAGGCTGCTTCGGCGTCACCCCGCTTGGCGAGGATGAGCGGATTGTCGAGCGCTTCCAATCGGCCGGTGGTGGCCTTGAGAGAATTGGACAGGCCGAACGCCCAGTTACGTAGATCGAGCGCTTCTCCGGTGACCGGGTCTTCAGCGTAGAAATCCCAAATGGCGTTGAGTCGGCTGGTGTACCACGCGTGGGTGTTGACCAATGTCACTTCCCGCTGAAGGTCGAGTTGCGCCATGGTGTTGAGCCGGTTGGTTCGACCCGGGCTGCCGATGACGAACACTACGTCGCCTTCCTCGACCCCGTCTTGGCTCCAGGTGAAGTAGTGGTCCGTCTGGTAGGGTTGCCCGTCCTGGTAGACCCTGAGGAAAGCGAAATCGAGCGCGTAGCGAGGATAGGTGAAGTTGTCGTTGTCGCCGCCGAAGAAACCCATCTGTAGTTCCGCCGCCACCACCATGCGGACATCGGTGAAACGGCGGAAAACGTACAACGAATAGCGGCCACCGTCATACAAGCCGACCACCTGGACGTGGAGCGAATCAAAGCCAAGGTCGGCGTGTCGCACCCGGGCTCGCGCCTGGATGGATTCGATTACTGTCTGCCGAGCAGCATCTCGTTCCTCAACGGTCGCGTCGTCGTCGAGCGCGGCGAACACCTCCGCGCTCACGTCAGACGCGGCAATCAACTGGTCTACGTAATAACCGGGGATGCGCCGCTCTTCCTCGATGGAGTGAGCCACGAAACCGTCGTCCAACAGGGTCTCACCCTCCCGGGAAATACTGGCGAGCCGGCCGCGAATGCAGTGGTGGTTGGTGGCCAGCAGGCCGTCGGGCGACACGAACGAGGCCGAGCAACCGGGCACCCGCACGGCCGACAGCCTGGCGCGTTCGAACCAGGCGTCGTTGGCGTCGAAGCCGTAGGTCTCGGTGAAGTACCTGGACGGGGCGTACTCGAACGTCCACATCTTGCCGGCGTCGAACCGACCGGCGCGGACGGTGTCGAGATCCACGAGACCCTGGGCCTGAACGGCAGAAGCCAGCGCAACGGCCGCGGCCGCCATGAATGACACGTTTCGCATTGGTTGAAACTCCCCCTGAATGGATCGCTGTTCGGATCGCTAACATACCCGCAGCCAGGGCGGAGGCCAGTACCGCTTCCCTGGCCTACGGGGAGGGAGTGGACGACTCGATGGTCACTATCTCCACCAACGGCCCGATCATGCAGATCGACGCGCCGTCGATGCTACGGACCGTGGCCCGCACCGCTAGGTGATCCTGGCGGAATCCGTCCGGGATGCCGCCGACGGGCTGGTAGGTGGCGCTGTCGGTCTGGAGTCCCCAACAGCCGCCCTCGACGTTCACCAGGCGGACATCTCCTTCGATCACGAATACGGCATCGTCGGCTGCCGGGGGAGTCTCCTCCGAAGCGGCACACCCTAGCGTGCCAAACGCCAGAGCCACAGAAAAAGCGATGTGATTCCTCATGGTCGACCGGTCCCTCCTCCTCCCAGTACGTCGCCGTTCGGGGGAAAGTGTCTCAGCTATGGTGAAAGAATTGAGCCTTTCCCCTCTCCCCGGAACGGCTGGAATCAAGGAGCCTCTTCTGCCGGTGACACGGGCACCACTGGATGAAATTCACCCAGTGGTGCCTCCTCGAGCGTGAACTTTTCGCACGCCCGGTCGAGCTGCTCGAACTCGCCGGCACATTCGGCTCGGAACGTCCGAAACGTGTCCTCGGATTCCCAGAGGTCGACCGTCAAATAACGATTTGGATCGCGGCGATCCTGGTAGAGAGTGGTACTCCGGTACCCCGGAGCACCTTGAAACAGCAGGACCCACGCTCCCGCCGGTCCGTAGTACTCCTCGAACGTCGCGTTGGCCCCAGGTCGAACCCGGTAGGTCCACGCGTAGACGTACGGTCCCGATATCACGACGAGATCTGTTTCACCACCATGGGCTATTGCTCCCCGCCAGGCGGTGGTAGGTGCCCCAATTGAGTAAGCATGCTCAAGTTGTCCCACTCCACCAGGATCTCCCGAATCAACCCCTCCTCGACCCTGAGGAGACCGATGAATGAGAGTTCGATCGCTCCGCCGCTCGGTGGGAAGGGCCCCATCTGGCCGTCCTGAGTGCCACGATAGGTGGCGTGCACCGCCACCCAACCGCCTCCTGAGAAGATCGCGTTCACTTCCTGCTGGGCGTCGGGCACGGCGGCCAGGTCCTGGTGCAGGAAAGCCTTGAAGTCCTCCAGGCTGGCGACGGTGACGCCCGGAGTAGCGCCGCTCCGCCGGATGACGTCGGGTGCGATGAGAGAGTCGAGCGCGTCGAAGTCGCGCGCGTTCACCGCCTCGATCATGGCCAATACTACCGCCTCGTCGGATCGTCCCTGTGCCTGCCCCCGGATCCGATCCACGACCTCCCCTGCCAACTCGTTGGGAATGGGGATGGTTAGGTTGTATTGGCTGATCTTCCACTGGCCGCCTTCCCTTGTTAGCACACCACTACCACGGGTCTTGCCCAGGCCGGCGTTGTCCAGTTCCTCGTCGAACCAGGCCGTAGCCCCATGCTCGGCTACGGTGATGTGACGTTCGGTCATGACGTAGGTCCAGCCGCGACCCTGGTCGAAGTACGGCTTGGCAAACGTCATGAATTCATCCCGGGTCCAGCGCTCGGTAGCGTCGGTGCCGAGGAACACGGCATCGGTGGCGAACACGCTGGAATAAGCTCCGTAGTCGGCGTCGGCAGCCGCCTGGTGGAGCGTGTTCAGGGTTCCCGCAACCATCTGCTCGTCTTCGGAGAGTGTCTGTGCTTCAGCCAGGGGGACAAACGCCAGCAACACCATGACAGCAATTTCAACTTTCCAGTTTCCAATTTCCAATTTCTATTCTCCTCGATTTTTCCGTTGTAACCAACAATAGAGAAACTCCTGCCGACTTCCGGTCGGAGTAGTGTGTTGTTCCAGTTCAGTGTGGCGCAGCCGGAAGTCGTTTCCCAGGGCCGCAACGAGGCTCTCGGGGTCGTAGCGCACCACGGGGAGCCCGCTGCACTTCTCCGGTCCACTGGGTCCGAAGGTGGCGATGATCACGTGGCCCCCGGGCCGGAGTGCGCTCTCGAGTGTGCTGCGATACCCGGCCCGTGCCCCTTCGGTGACCAGGAAGTGGAACACGGCCCGGTCGTGCCACAGGTCCCACGTGGTGTCTGGCCGAAAGGTGGTAACGTCGGCGGCAATCCACTCCACCAAGCGAGCCCGCTCTCCCAACCGAGCCTGGCTCTGCTGCAGTGACTGCTCGGTAACGTCCAGCACGGTGATGTGGCGGTAGCCTGCGTTCAACAATCCGTCCGCCAACCGGGAGGCGCCTCCGCCGATATCGATAATGCGCGCGTCAGGTTCGAGGTCGAGCGCCTCGATCATCGTGAGGGAAGTCTCGGGGACGCCCTGGAACCAACTGACCTCGTCTTCTCGATTCCGGCGGTAGACGGTCTCCCAGTGATTCTCTGCCATGCTACATCACCGGCCCTCAGTCCGCGGGTTTGAGCGCGGTCATCATGACCGCCTTGACCCCATAGGCTTCGGCGGAGTTCTGGGTAGCGCCCTTGCGGAACTGGAATCCGGGAACCACGGCCGAGCGGACCCGGGTGAACCCCGATTCTTCCAGCAACCTGAACATTTCTCCTTCCAGGAGAGCACCGCCGATTCAGGCAGCCCAGAGTTTGGGGTCGTTGACGATCGATTGCGACAACTGTTTGGCGCTGACGATGTCGGTGATGGAAATGCGGCCACCGGGTTTGAGCACCCGGAACATCTCCTCTACCACCTTGCGCTTGCGGAACGACAGGTTGATGACCCCGTTGGAGATGATTACGTCGATCGTGGCGTCAGGTTGGGGGATGTCCTCCATGCGAGCCTCGTGGCACTCCATGGTGGTGCCCGATTGCGCAGCGTGCGCTTGTGCCTTGAGGCACATGGCGGGGTTCAGATCGACCCCGATCACCTTTCCTGTCGGGCCCACGGCCCACGAGGAGATGATGGCGTCGAGACCGGCGCCGCTGCCGAGGTCCAGCACGGTTTCCCCGGGCTGCAACTCGCTCCGTAAGTGTGGGTTGCCCACGCCGGCGAACGACGCCACCGAGTCGGCGGGCGCCCGGCCCAGCCAGTCAGCCCGATAGCCGAACATCTCCGCGGCCTGGCGCCCATGGAAGAAGTGGAACTCGCCCTCGGGGTTCTCGGCGACCTCCTGGTACATGTTGATGATTTCGTCCTTCAGCACCGCCTCCAGCGAGGCTTGGGCTTCTACCGTGTCCGTCATGATGCGCTCCAACCGATGAAGGATGTGGACCGGCTAACGTTGCAGCGCCGGCCGCGGGTGCGCCAGGGGGGTCCCCTGGCGCATAACCCTCTATCTATTGGTATGCGTCAAAACGACGGGTAGTGGGACACCGATGCTGTAGAATACTCCAACTTGCTGGACTTCATGGCGCCGTCGGGGTCACCCGATCCTTCCAGTTCCACCACTT
>CAXMUQ010000041.1:0-19427 GCA_964196605.1 uncultured Acidimicrobiia bacterium | reverse complement strand
TGGCGCCGGGGTCCTATCTGCAGGGGGGATAGAAGCAAGGGATAGGAGGGCTAAGAGGGAGAGACTGGCAGGCCCTCTCAGTCCTAGTCGCTGCGATCGGCCTTCTCGGCGACGTGGTCTTTGATCCGGGAAATCTCCGCTCTTACTTCTGCCAGGTCAGCATCCATTCGGTCGAGCGAACGTACCAGATCGCGCTGGGGTATGGTCATCGTTTCGGGTAGGTTCGAGCCGGGCACCGGGATGTGCTCGTTGGGTTCCGGTACCAGCACTGATGTAACTTTGAGCCGACGCGGTTCGATCAAGAACGTCCATACAATCCCGCCAGCTAATAACAGGATCAGGGTCCCCTGCACCAACAGGCCCTCGGCGGTACCGTACACTCCCAACGCCGGGATGACCGGAGCCCACGGAACGTAGGTCACACCCAGAATCCCGGCGCCCTGGAGCTCCAGCACGCCCTTGCCGGCAAACACAAAGGCCATGTAGTAGAGGAACACTCCGGTGATGCCGAAGAACGGTTTCAGGGGAATCCTGACTCCAAAGCGGCTGATCGCCAAGTAGACCACCACCAACAAGGCCGACGCTGCAAGCATGCCGAGGACCACCGGGATGGCTGTTTCGATGGGACCGCTACTGACGAACAAGGCCTTGTAAAACAGGACCGTCTCGAACCCCTCCCGGTATACCGCCAGGAAGGCCACAGTAGGCAGTGCCAGAACGGACCCGCCGGCCAGCGCCCGCTGCACCTTACCCCGGACGAACTGGTTCCAGCGCTTGAGTTCCATCTTGGAGAGCAACCAGTAGCTCACGTAAAACAGAACACCGGCCGCCAGCAGCATGGTGGCGCCTTCGAGTAGTTCCTGTTGGGCGACACTGATGTGGAAGACCGTCTCGATCAACACTGCCGTGAGGAGACTGGCGGCAAGGGCAGCCCCAACCCCGAAGTAAACGTCCCGTCGTCGTCCCTCGGCTCCGGTCTTTACCAGAAACGCAATGAGGGCGCCGATGATGAGGATGGCCTCGATGCCTTCACGCAACAGGATGACCAATGACTGCATGAACAACTCGAAGGGTGTGGCGCGATGCCCTAGCGCACTTTGCGCCTCCTGGAGCTGCCCCAAGATGTCACCGTGGAGCCCGCGAAGTTCCTGAGGAGGCCTGGTGGCGGATACGCCCGCCCGATAGGTAGCAAAGGAACCCTCCAACTTGCCGGCCAATCCGGGGGACCTCGACCGCAGCTGCAGTTCGACTCCCTCGAAAGTTATGTAGGCACTCAGCGCCGCGGCGTCCGCTTCGGCAGGCCGCCCGTCCAGAGCCAGGCCATAAGCCGAATCGACCTGCACCCGAACCAAGGCCATCGTGGCCAGGGACCGTTCTACTTCGTTCCCGGGACCGACGTGGGCTCTGACCGCGGCAACCGCCTGAGGTGAAGAATCGGCATCTAGGGCCGACAACTCGAGAGCGATGGCATCATCGGACATCCGAGCGGTCGTGGTGAACCACCAGAGATGCGCTGGAACTTCTCCAACAGCCGCGGGCAACCTGAGGCGGCTGGAGTACAATGCCACGGCCCAGCGATCCTCTTCGCTGAGAACTTCTTCGAAGGACGGCATGGCGGTTCCGGCCACACCGATGGTCACACGCCGGTAGAAATCCAAGGGCGACCGATTCGATAACCGGAGTAAGTTGTTCAAATCGGCCGGTGGAGGGTCCAGCCCCGCCGCGGCCGGACCATCCCCACCACCCAGATTCCCGTGGCACGACGCGCATTCTGTTTGATATAATTCGGCGCCCCGGTCATGGGACGGAGGTGACTGGGGGAGAACGTCTAGGGGAATTCCCAACTCTTGCGACAACGCCGAGGTGAGCTCACCAACCGCCAGAGCGACCTCGGCGGGCGCCGCCGTGCTCCGGACCATCGAGAGAATCGAATCGAGGGCAGTCCTGGTCCTGTTCCTGACTTCATCCGGCAAACCATCAGCGGCACGGAGCGCCTCGGCGAGGAACAACTCGGCTTCATCCACCTCGGCCTGTGATACTACGACGCCAGATGAGACTCCGATGGCGTATTCCTGCGCGGCAAGCTGGGCCGTGGCAGCCAAGCGGCGCAGTGCGGCCGATGGATCATCCTGGGCCGGGGATGACCCGCTCAGGACGGCGGCGCCAAAGAGCAGGCCCAGGGCATGCATGAGAATCATTCTCAACTCGTTTTGGTGCGGTTGCTACGAAACTAGACCAGGATTGTCGGATATGGAAGGGTGGCGATCAGGGGGATTCGATCAAGGCGACGGCGCCCGCCGTCGAGTCGCTATGGCTCAAGGATAGGTGGATGGTCAAGCCGCCGGCCGATTCCGCCACCTTGGCAGCTATCCCAAGAAGCCGTATCGATGGAAACCCCTCCCGGGCTCGCACCACTTCGACATCCTGCCATCCAACACCCCTACTGTCGGGGAGAGCTTGCAGGGCCTTGTACACCGCCTCCTTCGCCGCGATCCGGGCGGCGAGGTGTTGAGCCGGCAGTGGTTGATCGGTTACGTATGCACGCTCACCCTCTGTCAGCAACTTGTCGTAGACGGCATCGCCCTTGGCGGCGATCAACCGCTCGACCCGGGAAATCTCGACTATGTCGAGTCCAACCCCAATGGTACTCACAGGCGGTCCCACCAAAACTCTGCCATTGGCCTGAGGAAATCCGGCGGCGTAATGAACCCGCCAGAGACAAGACCCAGGTACACCGCGGCAGCCACCACTACGCCGGTCAATAGCCACATTGGCCAACGCGGACGGCGCCACCGGCGAACCCGGTCGATTTCCACGGCCCACCGGTGTCGTTCTCTGTCAGCGGCCTCAAGTAGTTCGATCCACGCGGCCTCTACCCGGCGGGCGCACAGGTCGACTGCCTTGCTCCACTCGGCCGGCGCCGACGAGTCACCAGGCGGCGCATCGCCGTGCATCCCGTCTGCCACAGCAGTCAGTTGTTGCAGGGCCAATTCCAGTCGTCTGGTGCCTTTGCCGAGGTGGGCGCGGATGGCCCGTCTCTCGGGTTCGGTGGGGGTCCAGCGGGTGAGATATGCTCGCGGCATCCGTGACTCGACAGCAGCATCCTGAAACTCCGCCAGTACTCCTTCGGATATGTCCTGTCCGGCGGCCGAAACAGCCCGCTCCCAAATGCCGGTCCACACTGTCTGGTTCAAGGCTTCGACGGCTGAGGTGACGTCGCCGCGAGCTGCCAGGTCGCGTGCCTCGCCGGCAGCCACGAACAGGTCGGTGGCCAGAGCGATGCGAATCCCGTCCAGCCGCGGACCCTCCCGACTGGGCCTGGTAGCGGCAACCCTCCCGAGGGCTCCTCCGAGTTCGGGGACAGTGAGTGACACCGACTCCCCGGGAACAGTGCTCACGGTCGACACTTAACCGAAAACGACATCTATGATCCGCTGAGTTTCCATCAAGTCGTCAAAGACCAGGTAGGCCCCGGCATCCCGCAGATCACCCGTCGAGTAGCTCCCTGTCGCCACCCCGATTGCCCTGGCCCCGATGGCCTGTCCGCAGGTGACGTCCGCCGGGGTATCTCCGATGATGACTACATCGTGCCCCGAGGGAAGGTGCCCGAGATGCGGCTGGGCTCGTGCGGTGGCGATGGCCGGGAGGTCCGGCCTGTGTGAGGAATCGGACCCGAACGCGCCGACGATGAACTGCTCGGGGTCGATGCCGACGGACTGGAGCTTGAGTGTTGCTCCGCGGGCGAGGTTCCCGGTTAGCAGGCCAAGCATCGCGCGGGAGTCCTGACCAAGGGCATCGAGGAGCGGCATCACCCCCGGCATGAGAGTCGGCGGTGGGGCGTCCTCGTCCGCCAACTCTGTTTCCAGGAGTTCGAGGTATTGACCCGACAACGCATCGATCAGATCCTGTTCACCGGACTGTTCGTGCCCGGACTCACGGAGCAGTTCGACGATGATCTGAGGGTCGGTCTTCCCGTCGAAGCGTATTCTGTCGAAGACGTCGGAGTCGGCGACAGTGGACGACATGACTTGCACCAGAGCCCGACGGCCCGCGCCTCCTGAAAGGAGGAGCGTACCGTCGATGTCGAACAAGACCAGTTTACGTCGCATGAATCGCCCGCGTATGAGTTGCTCGGGGGGCCGACGACGGCACCCGTGTGAAGATAAGAACCGCTACGGCCTCTCTATGTGGCCGGCGCGGATCCTCCTGCGGCGGGCGCGCACTTCTTGCACTGTTCCGTTCCCCGGAAGTGGCAGATCAGGCAGATAAAAGTGCCGCACTCGGTGCAGGGGTAGCCTTCGGAGGCCCGTTCCTCTCTCCCACACGCCCGACAGACCATGGAGTCTCTTTCGTGCAGTTCGGCCACGATTCCTCCTATATCTTGAGCGAATACCGTTTGATCTTGTTGATGAGCGTAGCCCTGGAAATCCCCAGCTCCAACGCCGACCGGGTACGATTCCCTTCGTGGTGCCGGAGGGTGCGTTCGATGTGTTGCCGCTCCAGTTCATCCAGGGTCACTGGAGTGTGCCGCCGATCGCCCAGCCCGGGCCGGGCGCGGAATTCTCCGGGGAGGTGTTCTACCTGGATCTCTTCCTGCCCCCGGGCCAGAATCATGGCACGCTCCAATACGTTTCGCATCTCCCGAATGTTCCCCGGCCAGCCGTAGGCGAGCAACCGGTCGAGCGCGTTGGGCGAGATCGTCCCGGGCCCATCGGACAACTCCGCGGCCAGCTCAAGATGCAGCCGGTGCAGCAACGCGACACGATCCGCCTTGGGACGGTCGGTGACCGGCGGCAATGACAGCGGCATGACGCTCAACCGATAGTACAGATCCTCCCTGAAATGACCCGCGTCCACCGCCGCCCGAATGTCTTTGCTGGTGCCGGCGACCAAGCGCACATCTACTTCGATCTCCGTGGTGCCCCCCATCCGGCGGAAGGTTCTCGTTTCGAGCGCCTTCAACATCTTGGGTTGCAGCACTTCCGGAAGATCGGCGATGTCCTCGAGAAACAACGTTCCTTGATCGGCGATCTCGAACAGCCCCTGCTTGCGGTCTTCGGCGCCAGGAGTTGCCCCAAGTTCGTGGCCGAACAGCTCGGAATCGAGCACCTCCGCCGAGGTTGCACCGCAGGCAACCTGGACGAACGGCGCATTGGCGCGCGGGCTCAACGAGTGAATCAGGCGGGCGACCCACCCCTTCCCCGTGCCACTCTCGCCATGCAACAGCACGGTGGTCCGGTCGCTCTGGGCCAGCAGACCCACCTGATGGGCCAGGTCCTTCATCATTGACGAAGTACCCATGAGGTCCACATCCAGCCCCGATTTGGGAGCCGCCAAGGCCCGGTTCACGCGCTGAAGCCTGGCCTTCTCGATCACCCGTGAGGTGGCCGCTGCTAGGTGGTCCAGCAACACCGGCTTGGTAAGGAAATTCTCCGCCCCGGCCTTCATGGCTTCTACGGCCGTCTCGACGTCACCGGTTCCCGTCAGCAGCACGACCAGCGCATCGAGTTCCCGCAGACGCTCCAAGACCTCCATCCCCTCCATCCCAGGGAGTTGGAGGTCCAGAACCACTACATCAGGCCGGAGTCGCTCGTACGACGACAGGCCTGCCTCGCCGGTCAGTTCGCGCGCCACCTCGTAGCCGATTTGTTCCAGGTATTTGCCGACGGACCGTAGCACGTCGACATCGTCATCGATAAGCAGTACCGAACCGGCCATATCGTCACCTCACTCCTTACCCTGTGTGTCTATGCAACTCGAAACAGAATTTTGCCCCACCACCTTGGACATTCGTGGCACTGATCGTTCCACCGTGGGTTTCGATGATGCCATGGGAGATAGCCAGGCCAAGCCCGGTCCCCTCGCCCACTCCCTTGGTCGTGTAGAATGGCTCGAACACCTTGCCGAGAGCATCCGGATGGATGCCAGTACCAGAATCGATGACCTCACAGCCAACCCCGGTCTTGGCGAGATAAGTATGGATAACGCCTGCCCGCCGCTCGGCGCCCGCCATCGCCTGGCGGGCGTTGGCCACCAGGTTTCCCATGACTTGTCGGAGTTGGTCGGGATCGGCGCTGACCGTGGGAAGCCCATCGGCGAGATCCAGGGTCCATTCCACCTCACCCGTCCACGCCTTTTCTTCCAACTCCATCGTTTCGGCGACAATGAAATTGAGGTCGACCTCCTGGCGCTTGAGCGGCTGTTGTCGGGACGAGGTCAACAAGTCGGAGATGATTCGAGCCGCACGATCGCACTCCCGCCTGATACTCTCCAATACACGTTCCGCCCCCTGCTCCATTGGCCCATCCTGGAGCAGCGTCTGTGCCAGGGCATTGATGCCGGCTATGGGATTGTTCAATTCGTGGGCCACACCCGACACGACCTGCCCGAGCGAGGCCATTTTTTCGGCGTGGATCAATCTCTCGCGCAACCGTTGCTCGTCGGTAACGTCCCGGGCGATGGCCAGCACGGCAGGGCTGGTTCCATGAACCATCGGCGTGGCCACCACCGCTGCTTCGCGGACGGCGCCGTCTGTCCGCTGGAAACGGAAGAAGAACTCTCGCCGCTCACCCGCCAAGCTCGACTCCATGTGCCGTCGGACCGGTTCTACGTCGGCCGGATCGACGAATTGTTCCAGCGTGGCTCCCGCCGGTAGCTCGCCGAGCCCAAACATCGACAGAGCGGCGTGGTTGACCGAGAGGAAACGGCCATCGTGGCCGACCGTACAAATGGCGACCGGGGCGGCGTTGAACAGTGTCCGAAACCGGCCTTCGGAGCGGCGCAACTCATCCACCGTCTCGACTTCCTGGGTTACGTCGCGCATCACCGCCACTCTGCCGGCCGGCTTTTCACCATCCGCTAACGGTGCACTGGACACTGACACCTGCCGGGTCGTCCCGTCGGGCCGCCTGCATTCGGCTCCGTACCGTAGCGCCTGCGATACTCCGCCGTCGCCCTCCCCTAGAGCG
The DNA here is from genome assembly GCA_964196605.1 of uncultured Acidimicrobiia bacterium. GTDB lineage: Bacteria > Gemmatimonadota > Gemmatimonadetes > Gemmatimonadales > GWC2-71-9 > N074bin45. Next base: position 12,459 of record CAXMUQ010000041.1, on the reverse strand, counting down.
GGGATCAAGTCGTCGAGTTTTTGATCGGCAAGAGACAGAGTGTCGGTGGCAAACAACTCCGCGGCCGCGCTGTTGGCAAAGTTGATCTTGTCGTCGGCGTCAGTGATGACGATCGCATCGTGGGCCGTTTGGACGACCAGGCGGAATCTGTTCTCGAGACGGACCACGTCCGTCAGGTCGTCGATGGCGACGATGCACTGGTCGTCCGGCAACGGCGTCGCGGTCACCACCAGCAAACGGCCGTCGTTGCTATCGAGCATGGCCGCAGCGGACCCACCACTGGCACGTGCCTCCCCAAGTGGATCCTGGCCTGCCTCAGGCCACACACGAAACACGGTCTTGAGATCGTACCCGGGCAACGAGGTAACGGGTATGTCGGCCATCTCCGCCACGAATCGATTGGCCCTGATGATGATGCCCGCGGCATCCGTCACCGCCAAACCACTGCCCGACGCGTCGAATGCCATCTGCCACTCACGTTTGACGCGGCTCACCTGATCCAGCAGCCGGCTCTTGCCGATCGCCAGGGCCGCTTGATCGGCGAAGGCCACTGCAAGTCGGCGTTCCTCCGAAGTGTATTCGCGGGGGAAGTCGTGGTAGAAGGCCAACGACCCGATCGTCTCTCCAGCAAACACCAGCGGGAGAAGCGCCACCGACCGAAAGCCTTCTGCGGCAACGGCCGCGGCGAGTGGATTGCCGGGACGACCCTGGGCACTGGACACGAACATGGGCTTGTGTTCGAGCAGGGCCTTCGTGGTCCGCAGTTGACCGGCGGTGCGCTCCAATTCGTTGATGTAGGCGTCGGACAGGCCCAGGGCGACGACGCACTCGGTCCTCTCTTCGTCCCAATGGAACAGAAAGACGCCGGCACGCTCGGCATCGAACACACGGCGTCCCTCGTCCGCCACGAGGCGCATTGTCGGTTCAGAGTCCTCCACACTGGTAAGGGCGTGGGTGACCCGACCCAGGGCATCCATCTGTTCCAGGCGGGTGATCAGGTCGGCCCGCATCCTGAGGCGGCTTACCGCCGCCCCGAGTTGATCCGCCATCGCCCGGGCAAGCAAGAGAGTATCGTCTCCGGGTGACTCCCAATTTTCGCGGTCGGTTGTCAGCGTAAGCGTCCCCACCGCGCGGGTACCGACCTGCATCGGAAACACGAGCCCCGCGCGATTTGCCCGTTTACGCACGGGGTCGCCGGTCACTTCCGGCTCGAGGTCGACATTGGCACTGATCCGCTCCGCCCCCGTTTCCGCGACAGACCATTCCACCGTGTGCTCTCCCAGGATGCTCCCGGTTCGATGCACCGTGCTCTCGAGACCGACCGCGCCCAGAACCAGTAGTCCTTTCGGGGCATCATCATTCCGCTGGGTAATCATGGCTCCGTTGAATCCAAGCCCTTTGGTGGCTGCGTCCAGCCCCCAACTGAGGGCATCATCCAGGGTGTTGAGCGTAGGGAGTTCCCGGATCAAATTCAGGACGGCCCGCGTTTCGGCCAACGCCTGTTCGAGGGTCCCGTCCGGTGTTCGCGTGCCTGCGGAAGCCTTGTGTGATTGAGTCATCGGCCTTGGGGAGCAAAAACGTGAATGGCCTGGGGAATCACCCGCACCGAGAATGGAGTGTGGCCCCCCGGGTCGCCGTCGAGTTGCACCGGCTGTACCGGCGTTGACTTGACTTGGATGGATTCACCGCGGGCGTACCCTACGAAGCCGGCGCTGGTCGGATCGTCCGTGCCATAGCGCAACAAGTCGCGGACGGCCAGCACTGAATCCACCAGGCTATCGGCCCGCACGACAATCACATCGAGCAACCCGTCCTCGGGGGAGATGCCGTGACGGAATTTGATGAGCGGCGGGACGACCTCGGCGCAGTTAGCCACGATCACCAGCGCGGCTCTGGCCTCGTATTCCATCCCGTCGACCGTTATGGAATGGGTTGCGCTCTTGAGATCGTCGAGCAGCCTGAAGATGGTTGCTACGTAGGCGCCCATTCCCCACCGATGCTTGAGTGCCGTGGGGGTTTCGATCATCACGCGGGCATCGAAACCGGCGCCGCACGCAACCGCAAAAAAGTGGACCTCGCCCTGACTCTCCATCCGCCCGAGGTCTATCCGACGCACATTGCCTGACATAATCGTCTTGGCCGCCTTCACGGGCGCCGCCGGGACCCGCAGATTACCCGCCAGGAGATTGCCGGTCCCCCCCGGTATCAATCCCAAAATCACGTCGGTACCCACGAGTGCAGAAGCGGCTTGCATGGTCGTGCCATCGCCACCGAACACCGCGACCGTGTCGAAGTCCAGATCAACAGCCTCTGCTGCCAACCGACGAGCGTCGCCCGGGCCTCCGGTTGCCTGCACTTCGACATCCCAGCCACCGCCGCGTAGCACGTCGACAACGGCGCCAACAATCTGTGGCTGCGTGCGAGCCGCCGCCGGGTTGGTGATGAGTAGCAGCCGTCCCACTAGTACTCCTTCTCCCACAACAGGTCCACCCCGATTTGATACAGCGTTGGGTTGAGTCCCGTCTGCGTGGTGGCCAACTGACACGCCTCCACCGGCTCCAGACTGACGGATGAGCGCCAATGGCCTCCAAAACGCCACTCCAGGCTGGCGCCCAATGCCTTGTAGTTGAGGAGCTGGTCGTTGGGACAGAATCCTGCGCTCAGCGTGATGAACAGCTTTCGAGTAAGGCGCCAGCCTGCGGAGATGCGGGTGGATGTGACAGAACTGCCGGCAATCGGCGTCGCGCCCGGGCGAATCTGCAGGTAATCGATGGGAAGACCGATGTCGGAGATCAAGGTCCGCTCGACTTCGGAGGACAGCGCCGAGGACAGCGCGGCCAAGCCCCAAGCCAGGGCTCCTTGCTCGCTGGTCTGGTTCTGGCCGCCACTCAGGTCGAACGCCGGCTTCCCAAACATGAGGTACGATACCAGATCGGACTGTGAGATCGGTGGCCCGTCCCTGTTCGTCAGAGTAAGCCGGGGGGCGCGCATGGTCCCGGAGATGGTAGCGACGATCGGAATCTGTTCGCTCCGGTCGACCGGTGTGACCCTGTGCTCGGCGACGATGTCCAGTTGGGCATCGAGGTCTGGCGTACCAAAGTACCGGATGTTGCCCTGGACCACGTCGAAGTTGCGATTGACCAGATTGCCGATCCGCAACTGATAGCGGCCACGCAACATTCTCAGGTCACCAGACATTCGATACTCGCTACGGACCTTATTGATCCGGAGGTCACCCTCCAGGAGGATGTCGGCCTCCGTTGAACGCAAATAGAAATCGTCCTGCACCCGGAGATCCAGGTCGACGATCCGCAAAGAATCGATAAACCGGTTTTGAAACCTGGAGCCCAATCGACGTTCACGAATATATGAAAGATCGACCAACCCAACGTTGTCCGGATCTTCCAGATCGAGCACCTGCTTGTTGACCAGATCTGCGAAGTACAACGCTCCCCGGTTGGCCGTGCCGCCTCCGGTCAATACTGGCTGGGTAAACGGGCCGGTAAGGCTCAACTGTCCGGAGGCTGACAGGGTAAGAAAGTCCGGAACATCGATCACCAAAATATTCTGGGCCTGGATGCTGAAGTTGAGAATCGGCCGAGCGAGTTTCTCCATTCGCACCCACCCGGCAACGTCCATGGAGCCACCTTCGCCGCCAACACGAAGCGTATCAATTAGAATGGTGTCGCCCGCAAAATGGGCACGACCCAGAATATCGTGGAACGTTACCCCCAACCCCTCCACGCGCCCCCTTCCGTCGGCAACCACCAGATCGCCGGCAAAGCTAGGCTCGTCCCAGGTACCCCGTATCTCAACGTCCGCCACCAGCAATCCGCGTAACTGGTCAACGCTGCGGGTGAAAGCATCGAAGACTCCCAGGTCCACGCTGTCTGCCGTGATCCTTACCCTGAGCGGCCCGTCGACGCGACGCTCGGCCAGCCGGGCAAGGGCCAGGTCGACGGGAAGTTGGGCGTCGATCCGCAATACCGGTTGCCCGGTTCGCCAAAGCACCATGTCGGCGTCCAGGCTCTTGTCCTCGTACTGCACGACCGCCCAAGCGAGAGGACCGCGGAAGTCGGCGAGGGTGGCATCGGCCATCCTTACAGTTCCGGTGACGCGCGGGGCCTCCCGGGTGCCGCCCAGGAAAAGATTTGCGGCGAACGATCCCCCAACTTTGGTAGTGTCCCGCTGAAGCAAGCCATAGAAATCCTGGATCCCTAGGCCCAACGCTTCGAGTTCGAATTGGTCGCCGGTGCCCAGCGGAGTAACGCGAAACACACCTGATCCGTCACGAGCGGTGAGATCGACACCAGAGAACTTGGCAACACTATCGGTCAATTCCAGAACGGACGGGGTCACGAGGTTCCATTCCGTGGCGACCAGATCAGCGACCATGGTATCCACCAGCCACCTTTGGATTCCGGAACGGACAACCCGCTCGCCACTGGCCATGATCTTGGTGTCCTGCTCCATTCCTACGGTCCCCTGCCAGGAGAGCGAGTCTGGCGGCCCCTCCAGCTGTAGCGAAACAACCGGGAATTCATAGGTGCCGACGGTTAGCGTGTCGGCCTGCAGCGACAGAGACAGTGACGGATCGGTCCCACCCGACCACGCCAGCGAACCACGAACCACGTCGGTCTCCAACTGGGCCAGGGCCACATCCAGCGCCGAGGCCTGGCCGATTGCCCCCAACGCATCGAGCGATCCGGTCAGGTCCAGCCTGGCTACGAGAATACCGTCAAGATCGTTCCACACCGTGGTGTCTCGGGTGAGACCGAGTCCGTCGACCACAAGCGTATCGAACACACCGAGGCTGTCGGCCTGGAGTGTGAACGCCATTCTCCCGGTCGTGGGCAGGCGCCAACCAAGCGTTCCCGACCCCCCGAGATGGCCGCGAGCCCACTCGAGTTGCAGCGTGTCCAGAGTGATGAGACTGTCCGCGGCCACGAGCGCAACCGCGAGCGTATCGAATGAGAAACTCTGAACCCTGCCGGGTTCGAGAGCGACGACGAGGGTGCCGGCAGGACCGGAAACTGAATCGGACGCCCCGTCCAGTACGCCAGTGCCGGTGAGTCGCGTCGAGGGACCTCGCCCGAGCAAGGCGGCCAAGTCGAGGTTGCTGAACCTGGCCTTCAGCGGCGTTCCACCAAGGGCCTCGGGCAGAAGCGAAACGGTGCCTTCGAGTGCTACCGATCCGAGTTGGCCGTTGACATCCGCATCGACGACCATGGCCGTGACCGGCCCTTCCATCCAGACATGCCCCACCAGCTGGCCCCGTGACGGAATGTCGGGAAAGCCTCGGCGAATGCCGTCAAAGTCGATCGGCTCCACGTCCGCGTCCACGGCGAAGGCGAGTGTGTCGGTTCTCGTGTCGAGGCGAAAAGCTCCAAAGGCGGTACTAGCGGGAAGGTCGCCGTCGGTGTGGATGACTGACCCGTCGAACGCGGCGTTTCGAAGCGGACCGCGGAGGGAGCCCGAAGCCTGCAAGCGTCCTTCGAGCAACACGGCCGGCGCAAAATAGCGAACAGTCCGCAGATCGATGTCCGATTCGCGCACGGCGATGCTGTCGAACACCAGCCCGAGCGAATCGTCGACGTGGACCCGGCCGCCACCGGCAACCATGGTAACCGGTAGGCTATCGTGGGTTGCGTCTTCGAACAGCCAATCGGCTTCGATGGCGAGGTCGTCGAAGTAGCCGGCCAACACCGTGCGCCCGGTGACCGACCCGTAGAACGGGAGCGCGTCGATGAACGGTCGGATCATGTCGAGATTGAGATTCCGGCTCCGGAGATCGGAATCCCGAAATCCCAGCCCACGCCGGTCGTCCGCGATGACCGTCAACTGTCCGTCCAACCGGCCCCCTTCGGCGCCGGACAAGGACAGGTCTCGGAGAACGAACGCTGCTCGCTCTTTCGACTCGGTGCGTGCCGCAAAGACCGTCCGTCCCCGCAAATCGGGGAAGTCTCGCGACACCCAGAGAAAATCGATCAGCGCCGCCCGGGATGACGTGAGGTTGAAATCGAAAAATTCGGTGCCCTCACGAAACACGACCACCCCACCACCCTCTACCGTGGAGTGCGGTAGTTGTGCGTGCTCCAGAGAGAAAATCAGGCTATCGCCCGGTACCTGCACTCGGCCGATGGCGTGCCGGAGCGATATCTGCGGGTCACTGATGTCGACCCACAGGCTGTCGATGTCGATGGTCAAGGGGAGCCTGTCCGGCGAACTGACAGTTACCTGCCGGAGGCGTGCCGTCAGGTCGTCGATGGTCACGACCTTCAGGTAGCCATCGGGGGTGGCCTCGATCACTCTGCCGAGCTTGGCGCGCTCCTTGGCTAGCGCCGCCTGCCGACCTGCCGCGGTTGTGACGGTATCGTCGGGCTCCCATTCGGTCTCGATACGGATCCGACCGTCGTCGATGCGCACGTTCCTGAACTGTATCAGTGGCGACGGCCCCGCCCCCGTTCCCTCGCCCAACCTGAGAACCTCCTTCAGATTGAGCCTGCCGGACGGCATCTTCTTGAGAAGAACGTGAGGTGACTCGAGTCGCACGTTGGACAAGACTATTTGACCAGCGAGAATATTGGGGAGCGTGTAGCTGACTTCGACCCGTGCAATGGTCGCCAACATGCCGCCCAGTGTATCACGGATCACGACGTCGTCGAGTACCAGGCTGCGCAAAAAACTCCCGGAGATCTCGCGCACCGAAAGCCGGCCTCTTATGACAGAGGCTATCTCCTCTGAAGCGATCCTTGCCAGCAAATGGCGTCCCGGCCTGGTAGCAGCCATCGACGTCACCACCCCGAGGATGGTGGCCAACGTGCCTAGCAAAGTGACGAAAACCGCGTGGGCAACGGTGCGGCGCATCAGAACGGCTGCCCGACAGATACGTGAACGGTGAAGTTGCGGGCGCGGTCCCGTTGAAAATCGTCCGACAGCTCGATCAGGTTACCGCTGGGCGTGCTCGCCAAGAGTCGCCCGGGCGGGAAATCGTAGGGATTGTAGGCCACATCGAGCCGAGCAGGCCCCAATGGAGTGTTGAGCCTAAGCCCCACGCCTGGAGTGATTCGTAATCGGAACGGCGCCTTGGCGGCCGGGTCGCGCACCCAGACCGAGCCGGCGTCGATGAACAACGCCAGGCGCAGCCTGGGCCACAAGCCGGTGGGAATCCGCAACTCCACGTTTCCCGCCGCCAGCATGTTGCCGCCGACGGCCTCTACCCGCGCGTTCTGTAGCGCGTCTGGGTTATCTGCCGCGGTGGCCGAGTCGATGACATACACCACCGGACCAAGCTCGTTCCGGCGATAGCCGCGGACGTCGTTGGGCCCACCGGCATAGAACCGTTGATCGGGGGGCACGTACGAGTCGGAACCGGATTCGAGGGTAATCCGGGGGGCAAACAGGACACCACTGCGAATTCGCCAACTGAGGATGTGCCCGGGGCTGATGGGCCGGTACCAGGAAACGTCACCAATGAACCGAACGAACTCCTGCAACGGTGACGATCCGAGAACGCTGGAACTCAGCGTGCCTTCGAGTCGGGCGACCCAACCTCTCGTCGGATTGATGGGATGGTTGACTCGAGGAATAGTCCCCCCGAGCGAAATCGTTGCCAGGTTCTGACGTTGGCTCAACTCGTCAATATCTTCCGGGGTACACGCGTTGAAATAGGCACAGAAGTTCACATCACTGGCTTCGGTGAGCCCGTTCTCCCATCGGTAGATGAGGTCGATCCCGATCAGGCTAGATGTAATACGCGCCAAGCTGAGGCTGGTGCCGAAGTCTTCGCGGAGAAAAACGTTTGGGGAGCTGCGCCGCTCGGTGAATATCGATATGGCGGCCGTATTCTTGGGCGAGAAAACCGCCGGCTGACGGAGAGAGGCGGTCAAGTTGTAATTGATTTCCTGCGAAAACGGATCGTCCGCGATTTGCCGACACAGGTTGTCTCTCAACCCTGTGAACGGCTCTGCCACACCAATTTTCGACAAACGGCCGGACAGGTCGAAGATTCGACCTCTCCCCAGGAAATTGCGAGCGGTCCAACCTGCCCCGAAGCGGACGCAGTCGTTGGTCCCATATCCGGCCCCGCCGCGGACCCTATGAAAGCGGCCCTCGATGACCCGAACGTTGATAGGCACGGTATCGGAATCGAAGTCGTAGTCGAGTGTGTCGATCCCGACGGCAACGTACCGGAACAGATCCGAGCGATACAGATTCCGCTGACTGCGAAACAGGTTCTCGCGCGAGTAGTCATCGCCGGGCGAGGTGGTGAGCATCAATCGCACCAACGAGGATGGCAGCCGTTCCGTACCCTCCACCCGGATCGACCCAACTGCACTCAGGCGTCCCGGGTACACGTCCAAACCTATAGTCGCCGTCCGGGCAAGGTTGTCGACCCGGAAGCTCAAGAACGCTTCCGCCTGAGGATACCCTCGATTCTCGAGCCGCCTGGTAACAGTGTCCGCGGTTGCCTGCATCAGGAATCGATTGAACGAGTCGCCTACCCGGAGGGGGAGGTCCCGGATCACCCTTTCGACATGGGAAATCGAATCGAGGCCGATGATGGCGATCTCCTCGACCACCACCGGGGGGCCTTCCTTGATGACGAACGTGAGGTAAATATTCTTGTCGGTGCGCCGGACGACCGTATCGACTTCAACTTCGAGGTATCCCCACTTCTTGTACAGCAACTTCAACCGCTCGACATCGGTTTCGAAGTTCCGCTGGTTGAACGTGCGCTTGGCACCAAGCCCCATCCATCGTAATGCCGGGCTCGTGGCGAAGGTACCGGAATTGGTCGTGGCGATGAACGACTGCATGGTCTCGGCATCGATCGCGCGGTTGCCGCTGAACTTTAGCTGCCGCACTACCAATTCCTCGAATTGTCCCTCTGCCGTGGCAGGGATCGCCACCAGCGCCGCCATGGCCGGCAATAGAAAGCCGAGCCATCTCAACAGCCGATCTCCGGCCCAAAGCAGGGGTCACCAGCAGGTGTATGATCCTGCAACGGACGGGGCGTTTCAATACGACACGACAAAGCGAACGAGCCCATTGTGGTAACATCGCCATTTTCAGCAGCTTACGCTACGCTGTCAAAGAATTAGTCTGTAGCCCACGCCCGCCAGGCCTCATGTATCTTTCCCGGTCAGCCACCACCAAGCAGACCGACTCCAACATGCCAACAGGCCGCTAATGACCTCCAGCAATCACATCCTCCGGACCAGCTCCGCCATCCTCGGCTTGGCGATGGCGGTCGCCATGGTTGCACCGATGCACGCGCAATCGTTGAACCATCGCGTCGACCAGCGTCTCAACACTCCCCCGCTGCAACGGAATCTGTGGGGTGTGGTGCTCACGACTACAGACGGCGAAGTACTCTACGACCGCAACGCAGAACGCTTGTTCATGCCGGCTAGCAACACCAAACTCATCGTTAGTGCGGTGGCATCCGCCCTCCTCTCTGCGGACTTCACGGTCAACACCAGCGTCTACGCCACGGGACCCGTAGTCGACGGAGTGGTGCAGGGAGACTTGGTGCTCTACGGCCGCGGGGATCCCACTTTCAGTCGCCGCTGTTATGGAATTGACACCACTCAGGTCGGAGCCTGCGAGGATGATCCCTTCAAGTCGCTCGAAGACCTGGCGCTGCAACTCAAGGCCAGGGGCATTCGGGCTGTGGCGGGCGGCGTCATTGGTGATGGCAGTTACTTCGAGCCGACGCTGGTACACCCATCGTGGGAAGCGTATGACCTCAACTGGTGGTACGCGGCGCCGGTGTCGGGGCTGGGATTCAATGACAACTCGATCGACATCACCTACTCGGCTGGTCCGGACATCGACACCCCGCCGACCATCTCCTTCTCTCCCGATTTAGGCGACGTCTCTATCAGCAACCGCGCCAGGACGAGCCCACGTGGGTCGCGCAAGACCATCGAGTTCTATCGGACGCACGGCACCATGTCCCTCTGGGCGGAAGGAGACATGCCTTTGGATCGGGGTGAAAGGACGGAATATTTCGCGCTCCCCGACCCCAACTTGTTTACCGCCCAGGCGTTTCGCTCGGCGCTGATCGGCGAGGGCATCGCCGTTGCCGGCGCCACACTCTCCACAACCGATTCGCTGCTTTATCGGCACACTCGATCCACCGCGGCGCTGGCGGAAGTAGCATCACGGCCATTCCGAGATTGGATTTTCCCCATCCTCAATACCAGTCAGAACTGGTTTGCCGAAATGACATTGAAGCAGCTGGGGAAGCAATTCGGCCTGGCAGGTTCATGGAGTGAAGGCCTGAAAGTGGAGAAACGGTTTCTCATCGATTCGGTGGGTATCGATTCGACACAGTTCAGCTTCAGCGACGGCTCCGGCCTTGCGGGCAACAACGTGGTTACACCACTGGTTCTAGCCAAGTTGCTTGGCTACATGAGAAACCACCCGAATTTCGAGATGTTTGCCGCCGGCCTCCCCCAATCGGGCAGCCGCGGATCGCTCCGCTCCAGATTCCTCGGCACCCCGCTACAAGGCCGAGTCATGGCCAAGACCGGAAGCATTTCCAAGGTGAACAGCCTTTCGGGATACATGAACCGCCGCGACGGCCAGCAGTTGATCTTCTCGGTGATCGCCAACCACCACACACTGGGGTTCACCGCCATGACGAAGTACATCGACAGTGTGGTGGTGGACTTGGGGCGATAGGCTCGCCCGGTCGCTGGCATAGCCCAGCCCGGCGATACATCTTCCCCGATATGAAGATCTATACCCGGACAGGTGATAGCGGCGATACCGGCCTCTTCGGCGGTGGCCGTGTGTCAAAGGCCCACACACGGGTAACCGCCTACGGAGACATCGACGAACTCAACTCGTCTATAGGGGTCGTACGGGCCACCGAACCGTGCACGTCCCACGACGATCTTCTGCGTTCGATCCAAAGAGACCTGTTTGCCATCGGAGGGCACTTGGCCACTCCCGATCCGGCGAGGGTCGCCAGTGCGCTCGAGAAGGCGGAGCTGTCGCAGGATCGTATCGCCGACTTCGAGCATACCATAGACGAGGCTGACGGAAAACTGCCACCGCTCCGGGCGTTCATCCTCCCCGCCGGCATGCCGAAAGCCGCCGCTTTCCACCTTGCCCGTACGGTGTGCCGCCGAGCCGAACGCAGTATGGTCGCGCTCGACCGGGAAGCCGGCGTGCCGGAACTGTTTCTTCGGTACATCAATCGTTTGTCGGACTTGCTCTTCACCTTGGCCAGATTGGCCAACCTCGAGGGCGGAACGGACGACGAAACTTGGTAGGCCAAACTGTGGATCCGATCCGCACCATCGTCCACGCAGAGGGCAGCTACCCGGTTTACGTCACCATCGGGTCTCTGGCTGCCGTGGACGATCTGATCGACGACCACCTCGCCGGTCGCGCCCGCTTCACGATTACCGACGACCAGGTCGAGGCCGAACTCAGCGGCTGGCGCCAGAACGAAGGCCACCCATGGCGTCAGCCTGATACCCAGCCCTCCACCAGGTTCGCCCAAGACCCTCTGCTGATCCCTCACGGCGAAACATCAAAGACTCGGGTGGAATGGCAGCGACTCAGTGACGACCTGCTATCACGCGGGGCGGGACGTGGCGCCGCCATCGTGGCGGTGGGCGGAGGCGTGGTGGGAGACCTCGCCGGGTTCGTAGCGGCAACCTTCATGCGGGGCATCCCCGTCCTCCACGTCCCGACAACGGTAGTAGCCATGGTTGACTCAGCCTTGGGCGGGAAGACCGGTGTCGACACCGCGGAGGCCAAGAATCTCATCGGCGCCTTCCATCATCCCACTGCCGTCATTGCCGATCCGCGAACACTCCTTACACTGTCCGCGCGAGAATTCCGAGCCGGCCTGGCAGAAGTCGTCAAGCACGCGGTCATTGCCGACGCGGGGTACTTCGAGTGGCTCGAAAGCAGCACCGACGACATCGTTGCCCGAGACCTGGATGTCCTGGGTGAGCTGGTGCGGCGCAGCGTGGCCATCAAGGCAGACGTGGTGGAATCGGACGAAAGGGAGCGAGGACGGCGAGCTCATCTCAACCTGGGACACACCATAGGGCACGGGATCGAACACGCCTCGGGATATCAGTTGCTGCACGGAGAGGCGATTGCCGTGGGCATGGTAGCTGAGTGTGCTCTGGCCTCAGACCTCGGCCTGGTGGAAACCAGCCTTGGCGAGCGGGTGGCCGCATTGCTGGCCCGGTTCGGGCTCCCCGTCGGGCTCACACCCGACTTGGAGTTCGACAAGGTGCTCAAAGCCATGAATTACGACAAGAAGAGGACCGGGAGTGAGCTGCGGTTCGCTTTGCCGGAAGGCTTGGGGACCATGGCCGGTGCAGGTGACGGATGGACCGTGCCGGCAGATCCAGCCCGAATTCGAAAAGTACTTTCCCGCCTGTACACGGATTAACCAACAGGTTTTTCCACATGACAGGCCCA
>CAXMUQ010000040.1:0-10641 GCA_964196605.1 uncultured Acidimicrobiia bacterium | reverse complement strand
TTCAGCCAGGATACGACGGGCTGACATTGGAGGTGAGCTGATGCGCCTCGATTACTCGCGCATGCTGCAAGACCAGCTCGATGGCGAACACGGACTGCGTCCCGAGGTGATCGACCGGCTGACCCGGAGGTTTTCGGAGGTCCAAGCCGAGGTCACCACTCGGCGTGAGGCAGGTGAGTATGGCTTCTACGCTTTGGCCGACCAAGCTGAGACGGTGGCCCAGATCGAGACGTTCGCCGAGGGGATGGGGCAAGCCCATGAGGACGTCATCGTTCTGGGGATCGGAGGCTCAGCCCTGGGGACCAAGGCATTGCTTGGCGCACTGCGCGGACCCGGCTGGAACGAGTGGGACGATGAGGCTCGGGAGTATTATCCCCGTCTGACGGTGCTCGACAACATCGACCCTTCCATAGTGCACAACGTGCTCAAACGGGTAGACCCGCGACGGGCACTGGTCAACGTCATCAGCAAGTCCGGCAACACCGCCGAGACGCTGGCCCAGTACCTCGTGGTCCGTGCCTGGCTCGATGAGGCGTTGGGTGAGGCAGCGTCCCGCCACCTGGTGTTCACCACCGACCCGGAAGCTGGCGCGCTCCGGGAGATCGCTACCCGGGAGAGTATCGCTACGCTGGATGTTCCGCCCTCCGTCGGAGGCCGTTTCAGCGTCTTGTCTCCGGTGGGCCTCCTTCCGCTCGCTCTGGTAGGTATCGACATCAAGGCCCTCCTGTCGGGAGCAGCCCGGGCCATCGATCAAGCAGCCGGCACCGAGTTGGAGGACAATCCGGCTGCGCTGTTTGCCGGGTTGATGTGGGCGGCGGACACCACCGCCGGGAGCCGGGTACAGGTGCTGATGCCGTACTCCGACCGCCTCCGGGAGTTTGGCGCATGGTATTGCCAGCTTTGGGCTGAAAGCCTCGGCAAGAGGCTCGACCGCCAGGGGTCGGTGGTCCATGCCGGTCCAACGCCGTTGGCAGCCGTGGGCGCAACCGACCAGCACAGTCTGGTGCAGCTCTTCATGGAAGGACCGCACGACAAGGTCGTCTCTTTCATTACAGTAGAAGATCCCGGTTGCGATGTTGCCATCCCCGAACTGCCGGACCTGCCGGAAGCCGCGGCCTACCTCCCGGGCCACACCCTCGGCCAGCTGCTCGACGCCGAGTACCAGGCCACTGCCCGGGCCCTGGCCGAGGCGGGACGGATGAACCTCACACTGGGCTTGCCTGACCTGGCTCCGGCCACAATAGGTGAGTTGGTGATGTTCTTTCAACTATCGGTGGGCTACGCTGGGGTGTGGTACGGGGTGAATCCCTTCGACCAACCCGGCGTGGAACTGGGCAAGCGGCTGACCTTCGCCGCCATGGGGCGCCCCGGCTACGACCCGGTGCCACCGAGCGAACCGGCTTCCTTGGAGTCGTGATGCAGTTCCTGGCTCGTTTGACCCCAATCGTTCCGCGGTCTAGATTTTGCCCGGTGGAAAGGCGAACCAATCTCGAGGAAATCACCGATGACTGATGCGATCCGACAAGCCGTGGATTTGTACGGCGGAGCGGTGTCGCTCGTGCCCGGCGGCATCGAGCTCAACGACGCGTCCAAGCTACAATCTGAGACCACCGATAAGGTCGTGTGGCAGGCGGTGTTCGGCACGGAAGACGAACGGGCCGCAGCTCGGTGGTTGTTATGGGAGCTGGGGCAGATCACCGGCGCCCGGCCGGCGTCGATCCAGGGGCTCTATGAAGCGCGCGGCCGGGGGGAATGCGGCGGTTTCACGGTGCCCGCCATGAACATCAGAATGATGGCCTACGATACGGCCAGGGCTGTTTTCCGGGCGGCCAAGGCCGGCAAGGCAGGCGCCATTCTGCTGGAGATCGCCCGGTCGGAAATTTCCTACACCGCCCAGCGACCGGCAGAGTACGTGGCCGTCATGCAGGCGGCGGCCCTGCGAGAGGGATACTCGGCGCCGCTCTTCATCCAGGGCGATCACTGTCAAGTCAACCTCAAGAAGTACCTCGCGGGCGACGGCGGTGAGGTGGCTGAGGTCAAGACGTTGGTTGCCGAGGAGATCGCGGCAGGGTTCTACAACATCGACATCGACACTTCCACTCTGGTCGACTTGACCCTCGAGACGCTCGAGGCCCAGCAACGGAACAACTACGAGCGCTGCGCCGAAATCACAGAGTCCATCCGGACCAAGGAGCCGGACGGTGTCACCGTGTCGGTTGGTGGGGAGATCGGTGAGGTCGGACAGAAGAACAGCACCGTCGAGGAGCTGCACGCTTTCATCAAGGGGTACCAGGCTTCGCTACGAGAGCTGGGGGCTTTCACGGGCATCAGCAAGATCTCGGTGCAGACCGGTACCAGCCATGGCGGCGTGGTATTGCCGGACGGTTCCATCGCCGAGGTCAACATCGACATCGACACGCTGGCCGAGTTGTCTCGTGTGGCACGTGAGGAATACGGCCTGGCCGGCGCCGTGCAGCACGGGGCCAGCACCCTGCCGAGCAACGCCTTCGGCAATTTTCCGCGAGTCGAGACGTGCGAGATCCACCTGGCCACCAACTTCCAGAACATGGTGTTCGATCACCCCCGATTTCCGGCGGACCTCAAGCAGCGGATGTACGCATACATCGACGATAATCTGGCGGGAGAACGCAAAGAGGAAGATTCCCAAGAGCAGTTCTACTACAAGACTCGCAAGAAGACGATCGCGCCATTCAAGGAGGAGGTGTGGTCGCTTCCCGCAGACGTACGGTCGGCAATCGCCGCCGATCTCGAGAGCACTTTCAAGTTCTTGTTCGAACAATTGAACGTTAACGGTACTATGGAACTGGTCGATCGCTACATT
The DNA here is from genome assembly GCA_964196605.1 of uncultured Acidimicrobiia bacterium. Classification (GTDB taxonomy): domain Bacteria; phylum Gemmatimonadota; class Gemmatimonadetes; order Gemmatimonadales; family GWC2-71-9; genus N074bin45. Next base: position 7,799 of record CAXMUQ010000040.1, on the reverse strand, counting down.
CGCGCCCCGGTGCTGCACCGTGATATGGTGCACCAGGCCGTGGCCATGGCAGCGGACGACCCTGACGCAGGGGAATAGCATGGCACGTGACGAAGAAGGCCGGGAGGTAGTGTACCTGGTACGCGACTCCGACTCGCCGATAAAATATCTCTTTACCGGGGCCGCCATCGGCGCCGCCCTGGCGCTCCTGTTTGCGCCGGCGGACGGAGAAGAAACACGGCGCAATCTGGGCCGGCGCGCCCGGCAATTGCGAGATAAGGCGGAGGACGGGCTCGAAGAGCTGGAAGACAGGCTGACCGACGGCAGCCACCGCCTGAAGGAAAGGGTTCAGGACACGGTCGAAGACGTGCGCACCCAGGCGGGTGAAGTGACAGACGCCGTCAAGAGCGCCGGAGCCACCGCGCGGGAGGAACTGGAGCGCCGCCTGGAAGACGCCCGGGCCCGGCGTAGGGGCGATCTGGTCGAAGAAGAAGAAGAGGAAGAAGAAGAGGAGCCGGTGGCCTGACCGAATTCCGGCTCGGCGGGTGGCACCGGACGATACGCGGCTTCCTCCGGCGTACCATCGAGAAAGCCGACGAGAACAACGTCCCGTTCCTGGCTAGCGCCCTGACGTTCGACGCGCTGCTGGCGTCCATTCCTTTCCTGCTGTTGTTGCTGGTGGCCCTCTCCATCATGGTTCAGGGCCGCTTGCTGGAATCAGGCCCCAGCTTGATGGACCTGGTCGAGCAGTTCCTGCCGCCCCACGACGAGTTGCAGGGCCGCGATCCGTTTGCCTTGCTGCAAACGGTGTTGCGGGGCATTTCGGAAAACCGGGGCGCCCTGACGCTCTACACCGTTCCCATCTTCCTGTGGTTCAGCACCCGCTTCTTCGCCAGCGTCCGCACTTCGCTGAATCACATCTTCGATGTGTCGGTTCGCCCCATCCGCCGGCGCGGCATCTTCAGCACCATCCTGGTCGCCAAGGGACGCGACGTGGCCATGGTGATAGCCACCTTGGCGCTGTTCCTGGTCAACACGCTGATTACCGCGCTGCTCGGGATCATTCGGGCTTTGGGAGATGACGCTTTTCCCGACGCTCAGTTCTTCCTGTCGAATCTCGGTGGGGCAGTGGGGCAGTTGCTGGCGTTCCTGTTCGGCGTATCTCTCTTTTTCCTTCTGTACCGCTATGCCGCACAGCGAGCCCTGGGATGGTTGCCGGCGCTGGTAGCTGCGACCTTCACCGCCGTGGCCTTCGAATTGGCCAAGCGGCTCTATGGATTCTATCTGCTGCACTTCGCCACACCCGACAGGTTTTCGGTCGGGTTCAACATCGGTGCCGGATTGCTGTTCGTGCTGTGGGCGTACTACACGGCGTTGGTGTTTCTAGTGGGGGCGGTTGTGGCCCAGACGTGGAACCTTAGGGAGATGCAGCGCAAACAACGCGCGGAGCTGCGCTAGCCGTCCAGTCTAGTCTTCGACCGGCTCGGCCTGGATCTCCATCACTATGCCTTCGATGGTTGTCCCGCCCGGCATCGGCTGCACGCTGAAGCGGACCACCGAGCCGACACCCACCACGCCGGGCTGCCGCGTTTCGTCCACCCGCAGCTCGTACTCGCCCGGGCGGATCCCCATTTGATAGAACTCGCCGTCGCTGAAGGTCGTGAGGCGAGTCTCTTCGCCGGTGAGTTGGTTGGTCAGGATCAGCGGAACGAACCCCACCCTGACTTGGTCGGCGCCGTCGCGACTCACGACACGTCCTTCGATCACGGCGGACTCGACGATCGGTAGATCGACATTCATGAAGGCGTTGGGGCCGGGCGCCACACTGATCGACCGGTAGAGCGGAACCCATAACGGGTTGGCCAGACTGAGGGAGTCGACGGAGACGATCGCGGCCTCGAACGGGGAAGCCTCCCACGCCTGGTAACGGCCATCCGAGTCGCTGCGCACGGTGCTGTGGCCGATGATGATCCGCGCGTCGGGCATGCCCCGTTCGCCGGGATCGCGCAGGCCGTTGGCGTTCTCGTCCAGGAACACCACACCGGTAATACCGGATAGCTGGAAGGTTCCTACCGGCGACAGGGTAAATGCCCTGGCTTCCGGATTCCATGCCGCCGAACCCTGGAACTGTGCCACCGTGGCTGCACTGCCCGACGGTGGGACGACGCTTTGGAGGCTGGCGAAGATGCCACCGATGGTCGATGCGATGCCGAAACGGAACGACGTGCCTTGGCTGAACTCGTTCCACTCCATCCCGGCTTCGAGGCGGAGCCCCGTTCGGAAGGTTTTTAGCATGGAGAAGCCCACCTGCGTGACCCGGCTGGCTCCTTCGAATTCGATGCCACCCCGGAACGTGACACTGCCGAACACCCGTCCCAGGCGGCGTTGTGGTAGGGCAATCACATCCAGTCCGGTAAAGGTCCGCGTGTTGGCAATGCCCAGCAAGGTTTCGTGCTCGACCCTGAGAAAAGGAATGATGTTGATGTTCCGCACCGCCGCGGACATGGCCAGTCGGCCACGGGTGGTCCGTCCCTGCTCACGCTCGAGCCTGTCGACTCGGGCGTTGAAGTAGACGTTTCTGCGCCAGCTCACTGGCCGGAGGAAGGCCGACAACGAGGTTCGTGAGTGAGTCCTGGCCGGAGTGATGATGGGATCGATCACGCTTCGGGTGTAGTCCAGCCGCTCCACCAGAAACCGGGCATTGATTGACGGTTCTACACGGACCGCGGCCCGGGTGAACCCGTTGACGGCGCCGCCAAATTCGAGGGTGAGGGCGTTGATCGGCGAACCGCCGATACGGGCATATGGGTGGTTCAGGTTACCCGATTGCTCTCTCCAGTACGAATCGATCCCGCCGCCGACGGTAATGCGTTGGGTGATGCCGTAACGGAAATCGGCGTTCACCGTCCCCTGACACCTCACTGTCTCACACGCGCCGCCCGACACGCCGTATTCGAAGTTGCCCTTCGGCAGCAGGATCTGGCCGATCTGATAGGTCTGGTTGAAGCGGCGCACTTCGCCGAACGGTCCGTAGGCCAGGAACTCGACTGCGTTTTGGCCGCGCTGAACGGGAAGGTGGAACGAAAATCCGTCCTCCACGGTCGTCGAGTCGTAGCCCACGAGTTCACCGTTGCGGTAGGCTTCGATTCCCCACCCCTGCGGCAATCGACCCCGGTAGTCGGCGAAACCGAAATCCGGTGGCCTGAAGAACGGGACGTTGGTGAGGCTTACCCCGCGGATCATTCTCGGCTGGGGGCCTGTCGAGATCGCGTCGCCCAAGCGCAATTGCCGCAGTCTCGGTTCATTGGGCCAGAAGCCTGTCCAGGCGCCACGGAACTCGGCGTAGCGGTCCGGGCCGCTGCCGAGGGTCCTGCCGGTCAGCTCGAGGGAGCCGCCCATGAGGTTCGCACCCACACCGAGTGAGAACGTCGAATTGGCCACCAGGTTGGTGCTGGGCAACAGAGCCGAGTAGTTGACCACGAAGCCACTCACGCCCTGCCGTGACGCCGTCAGCTCTAGTTCCGGCTGAATCATCACCTCGGTTCGGGACAACGACCGCCGCCGGGCGGCGCGATTGATGTGTTGCACCACCGGTAGGGCGGTCGGATTCTCGATCGCCACGAGCAGTTGTTGCCAATCTATCAGGAACGTTACACCGAGTACTTCGCCCAGCGGCCTGGTCGCCAGATAGATCATGCCATTTTGCTGGATCATCTCATCCGGACCGAGGTGGACCGTGCGTCCCCCAACATCGATCCGGCGTTTCCGCAAATCAAACTCCACAACCTGGTTTTGCGGCTGCAGGACCGCTGTCACCGTGGAATCACCAGTGCGTTCGTACCGGTAGTCGGCCAGACGAAAGAAGTCCCGCAGGGGCAGCAGCGCTGCGTCGTGGTACCGATAGGCGGGGATTGTGCGGGCCAGCATTCGGCCGAACCGCAGTTCTACCAACACTTCGAGAAATCGATCGGGAACCGAATCCGCCGCAGGCGACACGGCTCGCGAGGTCTCGGCCACCCCGCGGCCGGGCATCGCCGCGGAGCAGAGTCCGGCAAGCACCAACGCCACCAGACCGCGGTACATCAGGGCACTACCACTCTCGCGGTGTCGCTAACGGGCTCGACTGGAAGTACCAACGCTGGCTCGATATCAGATCGTTCACTGTCGACTGTGGTCACGACTGTATAGGTGCCCGGCGCCAATCCTTCCAACCACAGCGTTCGTCGCGGGCTCAAGTCGTAGTACACCGCGACCTGGACATCTTCGCGTCGGACTTCGGTGCCCCCAATATCGAAGAGGACGGTGCGCAGGGTGCCCAGGAACGCGGCGTTCCCCTCACGGGTGAGGTCCACCCGCACACCCAGGCTGTCACCGTCGATGTCGGTGCGCATGTTTGCCATGCGGACGCCGGTGTGCACGTCTCCGTTGCGGTAGCTCACCGCGATGATGGTACGCACCCGCAGCTTCAGCGCGATCGACACCGCTGAATCGGTCACCCCTGTGGTGGGGACGTTGCCCATCTCGGCTACTACTGCGAGACGTGTCCAATACTCACCTTCGGGGAGGCCGGCAGGTGGACTGGCCAGGAGCCGTAGTGTCTGCCGCGTCTGTGCCGGTATGGTCACCCGGCGGGGGAAAGCGCGGATCCACCCGGCGGCGGAGGCGGGGTTGCTGTCGGCGTCATCCACATAGCGGACCCTGACGGTGCCCGCTGAGTCGGTGGCGGGATACCCGAAGAGGGTCGAGACTTCGACCTCGACCGGGTTGTTGCTCGGATTGAACAACTCGACCGAGCCGCTCCGAGTCCGGTTGTCGATATGTACCGCGAGAGGCGCCACGGCCACACCCTGGGCGGCCAGGGGGGTGGCGCCAACGAGTCCAGCCAGCATGATGAATTTCTTCATGATCAGCAAGCGGCACAGTCCGCGGTCAACGTGACCGTGGCGCTGTAGTCTCCAGGTGTTTGGCCGACACTCGGGCTGGCCGTGGCGCCCAAGAAAACGAACACTGGCCGCGACTGCGGCATGGTGAATGTGTACGGGTTGTTAGGGTTGAACGGTGTCTGCGGACTCGTGCGGGTCGCGGCAATGCCCGCGTCGTCTACCGCGAAGCCCATGGGGAGCAGCGCTGCGCCGGGCCCGAACAGGTCAGGGGGGAGGGTGAAGGTCAGGACGAAGATGTTGTTGCGCGATCCCCTAACCCGGAACTGGCCACTGCGCGTTGGATCGATCGGCAGCACGTGCTCAGGCACGCCGGCGAAAATGGTGCCGAAGGCCAGGTCCTGCTGGCCCTTCACATGAACTTGCTGGGCCTCGATGTGTGCCATGATCAGGCCGGAGAAACACAGTGTGAGAAGAGTAGTGCGCAACACGCTGGACACTCCGGACCATTGGCTTGCGGGAGGGACGCGCCCGAAGACGCGCCCGCTCTCGGTGGCCGCCTAGAGACCGTTGTACGAAACGGTCAGGTCGATCGTGGCAGTGTAAAAACCGGCCGGCTCCGCCGCGCCGGGGTCGTTCACGTCAGCCCCGATGAAGAGGTTGTAGTTGCCGGCGCCCAGGGTGGCCGTTTCGCTTTGCGCGCCCCCCACGGCGTAGTTGTCGGTGATCGCTGTGGCGCGGGTGGCGGCGTTGCCCCGGATGACGGTATAGGTGTCGATGTCCAGGTTGTTTACGCCGTTCAACAGGATGGTCGGCAGGACCCAGTCGATGTCGATGCCTGCGCCGTTGTCGCCGGTCACCACGAACTCACCCGAGTTGGGATCGCTGGCAGGCACGGTGTTGGTGCCGCCGGCCAGGATGGCGCCCAGATTCAAGTCGGCGCCGCCCGTAACCGTGATGGGCGTTACCACTCGGGCCGAGGCGTTGATCTGGTCGTTGGCCGAGACTTGGGCCTGGAGCCGGGGGGCGCCGAGCGCCGCGACCAGCGTCAGGCCGGTGAGAATACGGGTGGTGTTGTCCATGGTTTCCTTGCCTTGCGTAGGTGAAAATCGGTTGAGTTCCGCTGTATTCAGGCGTTCCGCAGGGCAGGAAGAGCAAACGCCATGCCGAATTTGGCACTAGTGTCGTAGTGTCAATAATTAGTACACTTACGGGCAGGTATCGTTGAATTTGTCCCACAGGTAGGACGATGTGCCAACACGGAGGATTGTATAATAGGAAGGCAGTAGTCCGGCAATTCATGGGCCCAGGCCGACTATCTCCTTGCCAGCCTGCGAGGTACTCGGTCTGAAGCCAACGAAGTGCCTTGCGTACAAGACCGACTCGGTGATGCTGTCTCAGGCTCCCGTTGATCCTTGTGATGCCTGCCAGCCACTCCGTCGTCCGTTGCGAGAGGCTTGTTTTCGCACGATGCAACGGTCTGGCCTCCCATCGCCCGTCCCGCGGCCGGATTTCCCCGTACGGGCGACGCATGCGTCGCCCCTACAATTGCCCATCCTGGGGCTGGATCTCCCCGTACGGGCGGCGCATCCGTCGCCCGCGCGACGTTGCCGTGATGGGGTAGACGACGCCGCCGTCCGTCCGGCGCGGGTCGTCCTTCTGCGGGTCCCCCTCGCGGGCTTACCAGACTATATTGCTGGTGCCTCAGGTCCGAAGGGCACCGGCGCGTGAATCGCGTCAGGACCTCGCCGGTAGCAGCGCTAAGCGATGTCCGGGGTCGCTTCGGGGTGCCTGAGGCATTTCCTTTTCCGCCTACAGCCTGCGGACTCCATGACCATCGCTCTCGCCCGCCGCTACCGACCCAAGCGCTTCTCCGACTTGGTGGTACAGGAACACGTGGCCGCCGTCCTCCGTGGCGCAATTCAGCAGGACCGGGTGGCCCACGGCTATCTCCTCACCGGACCCCGCGGCGTAGGCAAGACCACCGCCGCCCGAATCCTGGCCATGGCGCTCAATTGCGAGCGGCGCTGTGACCCTCCCACCGGTGAACCCTGCGGCGAGTGCGACGTCTGTACCCGGATCTGGAACGGCGCCACCAATCTCGACGTGATCGAAATCGACGCCGCGTCCAACCGCGGAGTCGACGACGCGCGGGAGCTGCGCGAACGGGCCATGTATGCCGCTTCCGAGGACGGGCACCACAAGGTCTACATCGTCGACGAAGCCCACATGTTGACCCGCGAGGCCTGGAACGCGCTTCTGAAGATTCTGGAAGAGCCACCTCCCAAGGTGGTATTCGTCTTCGCCACCACAGAGCCTCACAAGATCACCAACAACGCGGCGCCGGTGATGTCCCGGCTCCAGCGTTTCGATTTCAAGCGCATCGGACCGAGCGCAATCCAGAAACGGTTGACGGAAGTACTGGCCGCCGAAGGCATCGAGGCCGAGCCCGACGCCACCATGCTGATCGCCCAACACGCCGACGGCGGCATGCGCGACGCGCTGTCTGTATTGGATCAGTGCCTGAGCTTCAGCGAGGGCGCCCTCACCGCCCAGCGTGTGCGGGAGGTGCTCGGCCTGGCCCCAGATGAGATCTACGCCGACCTGCTCCAGATGATCGTCGACCAGAATCCAGCCGGCGTGTTCGACCTCATCCAAAGTCTGATCGACGCCGGAGCCGACCTCACCGAGTTCATGTCTGGAGCCGCCGACGTGCTCCGGTCCCTGTTGAAGTCCCAGGTCGGCGCCACCACCGACGGATTGACCGAAGTCATGCGCCACAGCGTAGACCAGGCCAAGGACCGCCTGGCCGCCGGCGACGTCCTGCGCATGCTAAAGCTCCTGGCCGAAAGCGAAGCCGCCATCCGTCGCGGCGGCCGCCCGCGGCTCCAAGTCGAGACAGTCTTGCTGCGTTGGACGATGATGGACCGAATGGTGGAT
>CAXMUQ010000039.1:0-7418 GCA_964196605.1 uncultured Acidimicrobiia bacterium | reverse complement strand
CCGGGGGAATCTTGTGCTCGCGCCGGAGTATGCGTTCGATGTCGACCATCCCCTGTTCCAGGGGAACGCCCTCCGCGACTTCGACACTGATGGACCGCAGCCGGTCGCTGCCGAACACGCGGTATTGGGCGGTTTGTACTGGGATCAGGACCTGCTCGTCAGGATTGGAGTACGATCCTTCAGCCCCTTTTTCAGCGAGTACTCCGATCACTTCGAACGGAATGCCACGGATGAAGACGGTTTGGTCGATCAGGGCTCGAGGGTTGGCGTCAAGCATTTCTGGAACCGCATAGCCCAACACCGCAACGCGCTTGCGAGATTCGTCGTCTCCAGCGGTGAACATGCGGCCGTACGCCACCGAAAAATTACGCACTTCGGGATAGTTGGGTGTGGTGCCGTTGACGTCGACGTTGATGTTGGTGTTGCCAAGCTTGACTTGCATTGAGGAACGGATTTCGGGGACCACTGAGCTGAGCAGCGTGGCACTGCGGGTGAGCGCGTCGGCGTCTTTCGTTCGCAGACTGACGCGGTTACTGGAGGCCACCCCGTGACTGAACGACTGGCCGGCGTAGATGCTGAGCACCCGGGCCCCCATGTCTTCGATTTGATCTTCGATGGCTCGCTGGGCGCCCGACCCAAGTGCCACCATGGTTATGACGGCCCCGACGCCGATGATGATGCCCAACATCGTCAGGATAGAACGCAGGAGGTTGGCCTTGATGGACCGCAGCGCCACGGCGAACGTTTCTCCAAATAACATTGCTTAACTTGCCTCAGGTGTTGAAGTCATCGCTACGACGCCTGCTGGGCGTTGTTTCGAAGCACCAGCACCGAATCGGTCTCGGTCAAGCCGTCCAATACTTCGCTGTAGTCGAGGTCGGTCAATCCGGTCTTGATGCGGACGGCAGTGGGAGCACCGTCCCGCAGGACGAACACCACGTAGTTACCAATCTGTGTATCAGGTACCCGCTGCTCGGGGTCAGGGGCCCGCCCTGGCCCTCCACTCCTGCCTCCACGAAATGCGGCGGATATCTGACTACCCATTTCCTGTTCCTCCTCTGTCAGTTCGTCACCTGAGCGCCGCTTGTCCATGATGGCGCGCGCCTGCTCTGCGGTAACGCCAGGAGGAAGCTCGATAGTTCTTCCGTTCCTCATGGTGAGGGTATCGCGGTCGGGCGTCTCGGTGGCAGGGGGTGGCGTTCCCTGATCCGGCTCCCGGCGGGATTGGGCCAACTGCTCTCGCACCAGTTCGGGCGTGAGTCCCAGTACCTCCGCCGCCGATCCGACGTCACGATCAGTTCGCAGCGCGGCGTTGGGGACGGCGAGAACTCCTTCCCGGCTGCCGATGTTGATCTCCACTTCGGCGTTCATGCCGGGTCGCAGCAGCCCGTCGGTGTTGGGGATGCGGATGAGCACCGGGAACATGGTCACGTTTTGCTGGGTCTCGGCCATGGGCTCGATCTTCAGCACGTCGCCCTCAAAGGGTTGATTGGGGTACGAGGCGACCGAAACCGTGGCCTGAAGGCCGGGATGGATCTTGCCGATGTCGGTCTCGTCCACCAACGTGCGGACCTGCACCAGGCTCAAGTCGGCCATGGTGAGCAGGACCGTCCCGCCGGACACGTCACGGGTCGGCGATGAGATGACCTGTCCCCGCTCGACGTTCTTGGCGATGATCGTGCCGTTGATCGGCGCCAGTACGTCGGTGTCGTCCATGGCGATGCGGTCGTTCTCGACGGCGACCTCCGCCTGCACCAAGGCAGCTTTGGCGTTGGCGTAGTCGAGGATTGTGTTTTCGTATTCGGCCTGGGTAATCGACTGGGTTTCGTACAACTCGTCGGAGCGTTTCTTCTGCGCATCGGCATTGGCCAGTCTGGCGTGGGCCACTTCGAGGCTCGCTTCGGACTGTAACAGCGAGTTACGCGGCACGCGCTGGTCGACGCGGACCATGAGCGCGCCCCGTTCGACGCGGTCGCCAGTCTGCACCTTGATGTCGAGAATCTCACCGGACGCCTTGGACTTGACCTCAACGGTGGTGTCGGGCTCGATGACACCAGCGGCTTGCGCCGAGACGGAAATGTCACGGATGGCAACAGGGACGGCTTGGTATACCTGCACCACGATCTCTTCCTGGCAGGCAAAGAGCCCTGGAAGGAAAAGCAGCCATGGGATCCGCTTCACGATACCTCCGCCGCCATGAAGTCCCGCTCGATCTTCCCGTCACGCAGGTGGACCTGCCGTTGCGCTATGCGGGCGATGAAATCTTCATGGGTCACCAGGATGATCGTCTGCCCACCCTGGTGCAACGACTTGAACAAACGCATGATCTCGTCGCCCGTTGCGGTGTCGAGGTTGCCGGTGGGCTCGTCCGCCAACAAGATGCTCGGCGTGTTGACCAGCGCCCGGGCTACCGCCACCCGTTGGCGCTGGCCGCCCGACAATTCGTTGGGCCTGTGGTCCATGCGATCCGTCAACTGAACCCGTTCCAGCGCTTCCTCGGCCAGCCGACGTCACTCCTTGGCCTTCATCCCCGCGTAGATGAGCGGAAGTTCGACGTTGTGCAGCGCGGTGGCCCGGGGCAATAGATTGAACGTCTGAAACACGAACCCGATTTCCTTGTTGCGGATGCGGGCCAACTCGTCGTCCTTGAGTTCTGATACTCGGTAGCCGTTGAGCCAGTACTCACCGTCTGTCGGCGTGTCCAGACACCCGATCATGTTCATCAGCGTGGACTTCCCGGAGCCGGACGGCCCCATGATCGCCACAAATTCGTTTTGACGGATGGTCATATCCACTCCGTCAAGCGCGCGGACAACCTCGCCGCCCATGTCGTATTCCCGGTGAAGATTCCGGGTAACGATCACGGCATCGCGCGGAACGTCGGCTGGCAGCATCGCCATCCGTTCCGCGGTGTCGGCTATGGACCTAGGACTCATGCACTCCACCTGTCGTGTAAGTAATTATGACCCATTGCAGTATCAACGAGGGTCTAGGGCGACCGATTCGCCCGGCTGCCCCCGGCAATTTCACCTTCGGCCGGAGCTCAAGCCAGGGGCCGGATTGGCGCCGGCCGGGCCCCGGGACCCCAGGGTGGGGAAGTTGCACCCGGTGTCAGTACGCACAAGTCGGTGATTTGGTTGAGGTTGTGCTGGTTAGAGTTGGGAATCCGCCGCCCGCCGCCGGAATGCTTCCAGCCAGGCCGCTATCCCCAGCCAGATCAACAAGCCTCCAAAGAGGTACCCCATGATCCGGGGGAGCGTCAGAAACAGAGTGGCCAGTACCGTCAGGCCGATGCCAACGGGGAGGAAAGTCGATCGCCGGGCCCCGGTGGCGACGGTTCTGAGGGCCAGCACCATCCTCTTGCGACGCTCCCTGACGCTAATCCGATGTCTATCAGGAGAAACCGGGGGTTGCTGGATGGCCAGACGCCCCCGGCCTGGTAGCGGGGTGCGCCTGGCCCTGCGCTCCGAGATGACGATCTCCGACGCCCGGGAGATATCCTTGCGGAATTGGGCCTCGAGGTCATCAGCCACTGCTGGGTCATCGATCAGCACGTCCAGCTCGTAATTGCCGAGCAGGCTGGCCGCGTTGAGATTGCTCGACCCGATGCGGCTCCAAAGGCCGTCGGCCACTTGGGTCTTGGCGTGTAGCATGGCTCCCTGCCATTCGTAGATCCGGACGCCGGCGTGGAGCAGGTCCCGGTACCCGATTCGTGTGAGATTGCGTACCACGGGCACGTCGCTGGCACCGGGCAGCAGGAGCCGGACGTCGACGCCGGCCCGGGCGGCGTTTTGGAGGGCGTAGAGCAGCCGTCTGGGCGCCACCAGGTAGGCATCGGTGATCCACATCCGGTCGGTGGATCCAGCGGCCAGCAAATCGAGGATGCGGTAAATCCGTCCCCGTCCCGGCTGTCCCGTCACGGCCTGAACGGCTACCTCACCCGCGGGTGCTACGTCCGATGCGAACTGGTCTGGTGGCAGTGGCGCTCCCGCAAGCTGCCACATGTAAGCGAACGAGTGGTCGAGCACCGCGGCCGCCGGGCCGCGGATTTCGACAGCGGTATCGCGCCAGGGGAGGATGCCGCTTTCCGGTCGTCCTGACCATTCGTCGCCAATGCAGACGCCGCCGAGTACTGCCCTGCTGCCGTCGGCAACCACGAGCTTGCGGTGGTCTCGCGTCAAATTGGCGAGCACGTCGATCGGTTTGGGGCGATTGAAGGCGCGGACAACCACACCGTGCTTTCGCAGGTAGGTCCACAGCTTCCGTGAAGTGGTTACGCAGCCGAGCCAGTCGTAGAGCAGACATACCCGGACACCGTCTTGGGCTTTTCCCGCCAGGGCCCGGGCGAAGCGCCAGCCGGTATCGTCGCTGCGGATGATGTAGTTCTCGAAGTGGATCCACGCCGAGGCTTCCTCGATTAGGTCCAGCATTGCTGGAAAAACCTCGGGGCCGTCCGTCAGCAAGCGGACTGCATTGCCGGGGACTTGGCGTGCCTGTCCTGCCCGGGTGATGGCCCGTTGGGCCAGGGATTGCTCCTGGACCTGCACGGCTCCGGTGGTCACAAGGTGTGTCCGAGCCCCAACACTTCCTCGTTGGGTCGGAGGGCGGCCAGCACGAAGGTGATGTGATCATCGAAGGGAACGCCGAGTTCCTCGGCGCCGAGACGGATGTCTTCCCGATTGACGCCGCGGGCGAACGCCTTGTCCTTGAGTTTCTTCTTCACGCTCTTGAGCTGGAGGTCGCCGAGGCTGCGGCTGGGACGAACCAGGGCGCACGCTACCAGGAAGCCACACAACTCGTCGACGGCGAACAGGGCTTTGGCCATCCCGCTGGTACGGGGCGTCCCCGTGTAGGCGGCGTGGCCCATGATGGCCTCCTGCCATTCCTCGGGGAAGTCCTGTTGGGCCAGAAGACGGACACCCTCGGCGGGGTGTTCCTGGTTGGGGTCGTGCTCATCGTTGGGCCAGCGCTCGTAGTCGAAATCGTGAAGCAGGCCGACTATTCCCCAGGCGTCGGGGTCTTCCCCGGCTGAGTCGGCCATGGCACGCATGGCGAGTTCCACGGCGTACATGTGCTTCCGCAGAGATTCGGAAGTGGTGTATTGGTGCATGAGTTCGAGGGCTCGGTCGCGGGTCCAAGTCATGGGCGGCTCCTGGCGGTGGATGGGGGTCGCACAGGGAGGTTGCACGGGAGCGGTCCCGGATGCAATGCATTCGATGAAAAAAAAGAGCCGCCCCTGGGGGCGGCTCAGTAAGAGTGGATCGCAGCCAGCTCAGGGCAGTAGGGGGATGGTTGTCCCGAACATCTGGTTCACGGTCGAGATCAGTGAATCGGTGACGACCCGGTGCGCTTCGGTACTGGGATGGAAACCATCCAGCGAGAACAACGATCCGAAGCCCACCGATCCCCCGGTGGAGACACCGCTGAGGTCGGGAAACAGTGGAATGTCCCCGTTGTCTACCGCATCCTGCAGCGACGGATTGATATCGAAGTAGCCGTACCCGCGCGCACTGGTCTCGGCCGCGAGGAATGTGTTGTATCCGGCGACCGCGGCTACCATACCCGCAACTTCTGCCGGCATGGCCACCTGGGAGTCGTCGGTGCAGTCGAGATTCGTTGGAGCCCCTTGCAGCGCCGCCGCAATCTTGGGAATCCCGACGGGCCACGGCACCAAGGTGAATTCGCCTTGGCCACCCAGGCCGACACCGGATGGTGAGCAGCTGATGTCCACGGTGAAACTTGGCGGGAACTGTAGGGGATTCCCGCACACTGAGAACCCGGGGTTACCGGTGTCAGCGCTACTTATGCTACCACACCAATAGAAAGCGGCACCCGAGGCATAGGGGATCAAGGTGGGGTTGGCGACGGAGATGATCGCGGCACTGGCACCTGTGGCGTCGATGGCGTCGAAGATCCCTTTGATCTGCGCTTCGAAGTCCGCCTGCGGTGTGATTTGTGACGGGTCACCCGGGTTGCTGCCGGTAAGTGCGCCCAGCACGTCGTTGTTACCTATCCACGCTGACACGAACGTGGGGTTGGCGTCAGTCATAGCCTGAACCTGCGTCTTGCCGCCTAGAATCAACATCGTCAGCGTGTTGGCGTTGGACGTCGGGTCCAGGTTGTCCAATGGGTCGATGGCATGGGCCAGCGGCACCGCCAGGTTGTTGAAGAACGGCGGCAACGGCTCGTGGGTTCGAAGCGCGCAGCCGGTTGGAATGGGCGGGGGCACGCGTTCCATTGTTACGTTGTTGATGAACGGTGCGGGACAACCCGGCATGGTGAGTGACGGCACGGCGAATGAGGTACCGACGGCCCTGGCGAAGAATACCGGGTAGGCCAGGTTCTGTGTGCTGTCGTTGATGCCGGCCGATTGGAATCCGGCGGTGAAGCTGTTGCCGATGGATAGGTAGCGCCGCATCAACTCCCCGGTGTTGGGGAGCGGCGCCGCGCCGAGTTGTTCGTCGGTGTAGCACGAGGTGGCCAAGGGGAGGGCCAGCGCGAGCACAGCGAGCAGTTTCAACGTTCTCATCGCGAAGGTCTCCTGGGCTAGAACTTGTAGATCAGTGACAGGCCGAATACATGGGCATTGAATGTGTAGAGTCCGTCATTCGCCGCGGTGGTGGGGAAGTCGCTGCCGCCGTCGGTGGACCGGCCCCGCCGGTCGGCCTGATCGATGTACTGATAGGCAAAATCGAACCGCAAGCCCCCGGTAATTCTGGTGCCGAAGCCTGCGGTGAATTCCGACCTCGGGCCTTCGGGGAGATTGGGGGTGACCGTTTCGGCGGGCGCCGCGGCGCCGTGGCTTATGAAGCCCAGCCGTGCCTGGGTGTCGTCGCTGAAAGCGTATTCACCACCCAGCCGGATGCCATGGGTTTCGACGAAGTTTTCCTGCAACGTGACGGTGCCGATGTGCTCGAATTCGATGGGGAGCACCTCGAAGACCTTCCAGTTGGTGTACTGGTAGTCCACCAGAAGCTTGACCTTGGGGGAAACCTGCAGCGCGGTCCCCAACACCAACTGCTCGGGAAAGCGCAGAACCGTACTGGCGCTCTGGTCGGACAACGTCCCTCCGTCCCGAAACAACGGGGCCACGAGTGAATCGACCGGGGTGCCAGCCAGTACTGTCCCGCCAGGTAACGGGACGTCGACCGGGACGATCAGGCCGGTGCCGATTTGGGAAATCTTCACTTCACCACCGTCGATGGTGGCTTTTTGCCGTGACAGGTACCGGACGCCGAAGCTCACCCAGTCGGTGGCCTTGGCTATGATGCCGAGGTTGTAGCCGAGGGTGGTGCCCTTGCCATGGAGTTGGGCGTCGGCGAAGTCGGTGCGGTTGGGGATGCCGAACGTGGCAAAGGTGGATGAGGTGCCGGGCACGATCTGTTCGGAGAGGTCGAGGTGCTGTTTGAGCTCGACCG
>CAXMUQ010000038.1:0-25316 GCA_964196605.1 uncultured Acidimicrobiia bacterium | reverse complement strand
CGGAACTTCCGGTGACCGGCTCACCGCCACATTGCTCTGGGCTCATGTACAGCGGAGTGCCAACCACGCCACCCGTCATGGTGATGCTTTGGTCGACAGATGCCTTGGCTATGCCGAAATCCGTTACCACGGCACGCCCCTCTTCGTCGAGCAGGATGTTCCCCGGCTTGACGTCCCGGTGAACGACTCCGTGACGGTGTCCGAAATCGAGG
Organism: uncultured Acidimicrobiia bacterium; assembly: GCA_964196605.1. Classification (GTDB taxonomy): domain Bacteria; phylum Gemmatimonadota; class Gemmatimonadetes; order Gemmatimonadales; family GWC2-71-9; genus N074bin45. The sequence goes on along the minus strand of CAXMUQ010000038.1, from coordinate 25,104 downwards.
GCCTCTCCCACCTGGACAAGGATCGTTTCAATCATTGGGATCGGCATCGGTCCGATCTCGTCGATGACCGAATTCAAAGCCCGGCCGCCGACAAACTGCATCACGAAGTACAACAGGTCTTCGTGGTCCTTGACCGCGTAGATGGGGATGATGTTGGGATGGGAAATCGACGCGGCCGTTCTGGCCTCTCGCTTGAACCGTTCGTCGGCACCTTCGGCCATCAGCAGGCTGGGCAGCATGACCTTGATGGCCACTTTGCGATCCAGTGCGAGGTCGTGGGCCAGGTACACCACGGCCATTCCCCCGCGTCCCAGTTCGGCGAGTACCTCGTAGTCACCTATCGTCGCCTGCCTGAGGCTGGCGAGGAGAGAATCTTTGGTTAACGCGGGGGGTGGTCCAGCGTGGTCACTCATGCACCCGTTCCGAATGGGGACGCTCAGTGGAGATCCTTCTAAAAGTATGCCTCGCCCGCTCCATTCGCCACAGCACCTTTCCCAGGTCAGCAACCACCACCGGGGATGGCCCCTTTACCTAAGTCGAATAACCACTTACTCCTACCGCTATGTCGCAGCCTGACGCCACAACCGGTCCCAGCCCCGGTCCGATCATCGTCCTGGTGGAACCGCAGGATATCGTCAACATCGCCAGTGTGGTTAGGCTGGGTTCCAATTTCCTGGTGGATGGGATCAGGCTGGTGGCGCCGGAAGTGTATGACCCCTACCGCATCGAGGGCATCGCCCACAACACCGCCGAGATGGTCGACCGAGTGGAGATCTACCAGACGCTCGAGGAAGCCATCAGGGACTGCGTGCACGTCATCGGTCTGACCGCTCGCGAGCGCGCCGCCAAGAGACGCACCATCGGCCCGCGGGAAGCAGCCGAAGAGTTGGTGCAGCGGCGTCCCGACGGACCCGTGGCGGTGGTTGCCGGCCGTGAAGACAAGGGGTTGACGAACGACGAGCTGGATTCGTGTCACGCGCTGGCGGTCATCCCCACCAACCCGGGTTACCGGTCGCTCAACTTGGCCCAGGCCCTGGGGATCATGAACTACGAGATATGGCAGGCGCGCACCGACGGTCTTGTGCGCCGCAAGGCGCCAAGGCACAGCGCCGGCCCTGCCCCCAGCGAGTTGATGGAGCGGCTTTTCGACGATTGGCAAAACGCGCTTTCGTCCATCGATTTCTTCAAGACACGTCAGCCTGAACTGGTGATGCGCTCGCTGCGTGAGGTGTTTTTCAGGGCGCGACTCGACGAAAGGGAGGCGGCCCTCATCAGGGCTATGGGGATCGAGGTCGGTAAGTACATAGAACGGCACGAGATCGGACGTTTCGATAGCAACGACCCGTCTGAATAGAAAAAGCGAACGGTGATACGGGGCCGCCGTACCACCGTCCTAGCTCGCCACACCTGCCGCAGCCTCAACGCAGTCAATTCGCTATCCGACTACGACCGGGGACGAGTTTTTTTCTCCCTTGGTTGTAGTGGAGACGTCGAGCCCCTTTCAGAGCGCACACGCGGGTGGCAACATCCGTGGCCTACCTCCTATCCTATTTCCCCAGTTGCGTTTACCTTAAGGGGCCATCTGCAAATTCGAGGTATGTCGTGGGGCAAAGCACGTTATTCTGGCGGTCAAATCTGTATCCTGTGCAGAGTGAGGAACCGGCGCCCAGGGCTCCTTACAAGGATCTCCCCAGGGTTCAGGCCAACCGCTTCAGGTTGCTACGTCGGGGCCTGCTGGATCAGAAAGGGGTGGCGGAGCGGATCCGTTTCATGGGTGAGAAGTGGCGCTGGGCGTGGGAGTTTGGACTGGGGAGCCGAAAACTCTGCTGGCTGCACGCCATGTCCAACACCGTAGCGGTGACGTTCACGCTCACGGATCACGAGGCCCGGGAAGTACAGGATATTTCCCGTGTTCCCGCAATCATCTCCCAGGCCATCCGTGACGGCCAACAAACCGGACCTGTCCGGTGGTGCTGGCTCGAGATCACCGACAAGAAAGCGGCGGAGACGTTCTTGTCGTTCACCAAGAAGAAAATTCAATGGCTGAAGGCTGAGACCCCGACTTTGGTGGTCCGCCGGACTGCCAAGAGCTAGCCCAATTCCGGGACAATGGCACGCGCTCGGAAGCCTTGTGTAACGAGCCACCGTAACTATACTTAGCCCGCAGTTGAGGGGTTCTGTGGCCGTGACCCCGTACCACAATCAGATTCACAATCGATCTTCCACCTGGCTCCCTGTGCGTACACTAGTGTGGCATGCTCTCGGAACCCGATACCGACATCGATGGTGACCGCTAATGGGTAAGTTGGCTTTGGTCGTGGGTGTGGTTGCCCTGGTGGCTTTCGGTGCCTTGATGGCATTTACGGGAGCCAACGGCGGCGAGGGCAGTCGGTTGCTCCCGGGTGGTATGCAGGGGCCTGCGTTGGGGGACTCTCTTACGGCGCCGACGTTGGCTGCCGGTGATACTGCGGGGCTTCCCGGGCCGCGCCAACCGGTTTTCTTCCGGCACGACATTCACGCCGGGCAATACAAGATTCAGTGCCAGTACTGCCATTTTTCTGTGGAGGTCTCGCAGGAGCCGGGGATTCCCAGCATGCAGACCTGCATGGGATGCCATTTGGTGATTGCGGGCTCAGACAGTTCTTCACGGGCCGAGATCGCCAAAGTGCGTGATGCCAACACGGCCGGGGAGCCCATCGAATGGAAGCGCATACATGCTCTGGCCAGGCACGCGCACTTTCCCCACATGCGTCACGTCAAGGCGATGGGCCCGAATGCCTGCATGACATGCCACGGCGACGTCGCCCGCATGCCTCAGGTCTTCAAGGCCAACAACATCAACAACATGGGGTGGTGTATCACGTGCCACCTCGAGCGCAACGTGACCCGCGATTGCTCGGTGTGCCACTACTAGGCCGCTGGGCCGGCATTTGATTGGCGCTGGGCACCACCTGCCCGTGCGGTTTCAGTTCCAGGAGCATTGATGTCCAAGGAAAACACCGAAGACACTTCCCAGGGGATTGACCGACGAAAGTTCCTGTCGGTCGCCGGCGTTGCCGGCGTGGGCACGGTTGCGTTGTCGGGCTGCTCGACTGACCGCATCCAAAAACTGGTGCCGTACATGGTGGGCGATGAGGACAACGTTCCCGGCATCGCAACGTACTACGCCAGCACCTGTACCGAATGTCCTGCCGGCTGCAGTCTGCACGTCAAGACGCGCGAAGCCCGAGCCATCAAGCTCGAAGGCAACCCTGGAAGTCCCATCAACCGTGGACGCCTGTGCGCCAGGGGGCAGGCCGGGCTCCAAGGGCTATACAACCCCGGGCGTCTGAGTGGTCCCCAGGTGCGCAACCCCGACGGGTCCTTCAACGAAGTGTCGTGGGACGAAGCGATCGCCCTCCTGGCCGCCCAGGTGGGTGCCGCCGGCGCCTCGGTGGCGGTCATATCCGGTTCTGGAGCGGGGACGTTTTCCGATCTCCTGGCCGGCTGGGTGGGCGCCCTCGGCGGCCGCCTGGTGCGCTACCAACCGTTCGACAATGAGGCGCTCAGGGCTGCCAACCAACAAGTGTTTGGTCGCAACGAGGTGCCGACGTACGATTTTTCGAAGGCAGAGTACATCCTCTCCTTCGGCACGGACTTCCTGGAAACGTGGCTGGGGCAGGTGGAGAATCAGCTGGGCTTTGCCGAGTCCCACGGCTTCCACGACGGCCATATGGCCAAGCACGTGTACCTCGGGCACCGCATGGACCTGACCGGGATGAACGCCGACGAGTGGCACGCCACGAATCCCGGATCCGATGCGGCGGTTGCGCTGGCGATGGCAAACGTCATCCTGACCGAGCGCAGCCGAGCCCCCGATGACGCCAACGCCCTGCGATCGGTGCTCGCTCCGTTTACGCTCGAACGGGCGTCCGAAGAGAGCGGCCTGTCGCCCGATGCCATTCAGCTGGTTGCCCGGGAGTTCGCGTCCGGTCCCGGCGTGGCTGTCGCCGGCGGCATAGCCAGCCAGCACCGCGGCGCTACGGAGGTCTGCGCGGCGGTCAACGTCCTCAACTACGTGGCCGGCAACATCGGAGAGACCATCCACTATGGTGGCGGCAGGCCCCAAGGTGACGGTTACGGCGCGCTGGAAGAATTGGCATCCGCCATGGACGCGGGCTCGGTGGACGTATTGATCGTCCACGAGGCAAATCCCGTCCATTCAGTGCCGCGCGCCGCCGGATTCAGCGAAAGCATGACCAAGGTCGGATTCACCGTATCCACCTCGTCCGTCGTGGACGATACCGCGGCCCAGGCTGATCTCATCCTGCCCAACCTGCACGCGCTCGAGCGGTGGGACGATCTTCAGCCACGCGACGGTGTCCGCGCCCTTTTGCAGCCGGTGATGATGCCGGTCAGTGGCGGGAAGGCGACTGGTGACGTGCTGTTGGAGGTGGCCGGGGCGGTCGGCGGTCCATTGACGCAATTCGAGGTGGCGTCCTTCGAGGACCATCTCAAGGACCGTTGGCGCGACATCGGCGTCCAGCGCGGCCGGCGAGATTTTCGCGTGTTCTGGATGGAGGCGCTCGCCGCGGGTGGGTTATTCGACGAGGCCGACACCAGTGACACGGTGCGGTTGGCTGCAGGCGCCAGGACGGTGGGTTACCAGCGCCCTGCCTTCGACGGGGAAGGCGATTTCGTCTTTGCGCCGTATCCATCATCCATGCTCTACGACGGCCGGGGGGCCAACAAGCCGTGGCTGCTGGAGAATCCAGATCCGGTAACCAAGATCACCTGGCAGAGCTGGATCGAACTCCATCCCGACACCGCCCGCGAACTGGACGTGCGCGAGGGCGAGGTGGTCCAACTGGTTTCACCACACGGTACCATCGAGGCGCCGGTATACCCCTTCCTCGGCATCCACCCAGGTGTGGTAGCCACGCCGCTGGGATTGGGACACACCGCTTACGGCCAGTACGCTGATGGACGGGGCGTGAATGCGCTCGACCTCCTGGGTGGAGAAGATGGCGGAGGATTCCTGCCGTACCTCTCGACCCGGGTCGAGATCCGCAAGACGCAGCGATATGAGAAGCTAGCCAAGACCGAGGGGAACCCACGGCAGCTGGGACGAGGAATAGCGGAGTCCATGCCGTTTGCCGCGGCGGCCGAAGGCAAGACGCCGGCAGAGGTTCACGGCGGGCACCACGAAGTGAACACCGAGCTGGAACGCGAGGCCATCGTGGGATGGGCCGAGGCGCAGCGGCTACAAAGTCTCAAGGGCGATTACGCCGGCGAGAACCCCAACTGGGGCATGGTGGTGGACCTGGCACGATGTACCGGGTGTTCCGCGTGCGTCACTGCCTGTTACGCCGAGAACAACATCCCCACTGTTGGCGAGCAGGAAGTTGTCCGTGGCCGTGAAATGAGCTGGATGCGCATCGAGCGGTACTTCGAGGGCGGGGAAGACGGCGAACCGTTCTCGACCAGAGTGGTGCCGATGATGTGCCAGCACTGCGACAACGCCCCATGCGAACCCGTCTGTCCCGTGTTCGCGGCCTATCACACCCCGGACGGGCTCAACGCCCAGGTGTACAACCGTTGTGTCGGGACTCGCTACTGCTCCAACAACTGTCCCTACAAGGTCCGCTACTACAACTGGTTTGCCTACGCGAAACGTGGGTTCGAAGAACCGCTGCAACTGCAGCTCAATCCCGACGTGACGGTGCGTGCGCGTGGCGTCATGGAGAAGTGCACCTTCTGCATCCAGCGTATTCGTGGGGCGCAGAACACGGCGCGTATGGAAGATCGCCAACTGAATGACGGCGAGGTTGTCACGGCTTGTGCGCAGGCGTGTCCGTCGGGCGCCATCACATTCGGCGACATGAACGACCCGAACAGCAAGGTGGCGCAGGCAGGGCTGGATCATCGAGGATATCACGTCCTGGGAGACTTGAACGTGCGGCCTTCGGTCACGTACCTGGCAAAGGTGCAGCACGGTGGAGAGCACTAGTCCATGACGGCAATAGCACCCGAACGGCCGACCCAGACCCACGCCGAGGTCACTAGGGATGTCGTAGCCACGCTGGGTACGCAGGGCCGGGGCTATACGCTCATGCTGCTTGGCGCGGTGGCGTTGTTCGGTGTGGGGGCCATTACCTTCATCCTGTTGCTGAAGGACGGCTTGGGGTTGGCGGGCTACAAGTCTCCGGTGATGTGGAGCGTCTACATCACCACGTTCGTGTTCTGGGTCGGTATCGGCCACGCCGGTACGTTGATTTCCGCGATCCTGTTCCTATTCCGCTCTCCATGGCGGACGGCGGTATATCGCGCCACCGAGGCCATGACCGTGTTCGCCGTCATGACCGCCGGATTGTTCCCCATCATCCATATCGGCCGGCAGTGGCTGTTCTACTGGCTGCTGCCGTATCCGAACCAGCGCTACCTGTGGGTCAATTTCAAATCGCCCCTGCTGTGGGACGTCTTCGCCATCGGCACCTATCTGACCGTTTCGACCACTTTCCTGGTGGTGGGCCTGGTACCCGACATCGCCGCGGTGCGGGACCACGTGTCCGGCTGGCGCAAGAAGGTCTACGGTATCTGCTCCATAGGGTGGACCGGAAGCGACAACCAGTGGCGCCACTACACCCGTGGGTACCTCTATTTGGCGGCACTGGCGACACCGTTGGTCCTGTCGGTCCACTCAGTGGTGTCGTGGGACTTTGCCATGAGCATAGTACCGGGATGGCACGGAACTATCTTCTCGCCCTACTTTGTGGCCGGCGCCATCTATTCCGGCGTTGGCATGGTGTTCACTCTGCTGATTCCGCTCCGCAAGGTGCTTCATCTGGAGCACATGATCACCGAGTACCACTTCGAGAACCTGGCCAAGCTGACGTTGTTTACGGGGTCGATACTGTTTTACGCCTATGCCATGGAGTATTTCGTCGCCTGGTACAGCGGGGTGCCGGCGGAGCAGACGACGTTCTATCTTCGGGCGTTGGGACCGATGTGGTGGGCCGGCTGGACCATGATCATCTGCAACGCCTTCGTGTCGCAGTTGTTCTGGTTCAAGAAGATCCGCAGGAACATCACGGCGTTGTTCGTGATCTCGATCTTCATCAACATCGGTATGTGGTTCGAGCGGTACGTCATCATCGTATCGTCGCTTGGTAACGACCACATCCCGTTCGCCTGGGGTCAGCTCGATCCTACCTGGGCCGATTGGGGAATTCTCGCCGGCTCGTTCGGCTGGTTCCTGATGTACTTCCTCCTGTTCGCCCGGACGTTCCCGATCGTGGCCATCCAGGAAATCAAGGAAATGATTCCCATGCCGCGGAAACGGGCGGGAGGGCACCACTAATGGCCCGCCAAACTCCCGGTGTCCTGGGATCGTTCGTCTATGTCGACGCGGCCACCGACGCCATCAAGACCCTGCGCGCGCAGGGACACACCGACCTGACGGTCTACAACGCCGCGCCGAATCACGAGATCGAAGAGGCGTTGGAGCACAAAGCGAGTCCGGTCCGCATGTTCACGCTGGTCGGTGGACTCACCGGCTGCGCGGCCGGGTTCGCCATGACCATCTGGATGTCGCTGGACTGGCCCATAATGGTCGGCGGCAAGCCATTCGCCGCAGTACCGCCGTACACCGTGCTGGCGTTCGAACTGACCATCCTGTTCGGCGCGCTGTCGACGGTGGTGGGGATGCTCATCCTGTCGTTCCTGAAACCGACGAACAAGCTCATGTACGACCCGAAGTTCTCAGACGATCAAATTGGCATCTTCGTGCCTTGCGGCACAGACAAAGCCGCCGCGGTGGAAGAAGTCATGAAGCACGCCGGCTCGGTGGAGGTGCGCCATGCGTCATAAACTGACCCGGGCCGTCCTTCTGGTCTTGGGGCTGGGTGTGACTGGCTGCGGCTGGTGGTACAACGATGTCCCGTCGCCCGACGATCTGATGTATACCGTTCCCTGGTTCGACCACATGCTGGGATCGATGGCCGTGTCGCCCTATGAGTCGGGCAGCGTGCCGCGTACACCGCCGCCGGGGTCAGTCCCGGTCACCGGAGCCGAGATAGACTGGTTCGACGAGTGGCGCGTACTTAACACCACTACCGCCGACGCCTTGGTCAACCCTGTCGGGCGCAACGACGACCTGGCCCGGGGGGAGGAATTGTACGGTACGTTCTGCGCTCTGTGTCACGGTGTCACCGGCGAGGGAAATGGATTGGTCGGCCGGAAGATGGGAGCACCATCTCTGATGACCCCGCGGGCGGCCGATTTCTCCGATGGATACCTCTACAGCATCATCCGGTACGGGCGAGGCATCATGGCCCCGTACGGAGACAAGATCTTTCAACAAGATGATCGTTGGCGCGTGGTGAATTACGTACGGACGCTCCAGGCGGGCCAACTGGGTGGGGGCAACTGATGCACGACCCGGTCGCACTCCGCAGGCGCCTGGCCGAGCACTCCGTCACCGCCCGCTACGGACTGTTCGTGGGGGTTGGGGGTGCCCTGACACTCGTGGGCCTGGGCCTGTTCGGCTGGGCGCTCACGCAGGGCCACACGGCCCGCGCCTGGCAGTTGTTCCACGTCGCCTGGCTCTACTTTACCGGTCTCGCCGGCGGCGCGGTGGCTATAGTAGCGGTGCACAAGGTTACCCACGCCAAGTGGTCCGGATTGATCCTCAGGTATGCGGGAGCCGCGGTGGCTTTTTTCCCGGTCTCGTTCCTGGGCTTTCTGCTGATCTTTACGGTGGGCTATCCGCACATCTTCCCCGAGTTCCACGACCTGGGACACGGCAAGGAGCTGTGGCTGTCGTATCCCTGGATGTTCACCCGTTTGTTCATCGGGTTGGGGGGGTTGTTTCTCCTGGGCTGGAAACTCGTCCGGACCGACATGGTGCCCGACGTGTACGACGCGAAGGACCTGGTGTCCGATGGCCGCGCTGCCACCTACGCCAAGATGGCCGAGGGCTACGACGGATCCGAAGCAGCGGAGCAGAAAGTCAAGACACTGGTGCACCGGCTGGCCCCGGCGTACATAGTATTGTACGCCATCGTGTTCAGCCTGGTGGCGTTCGACATGATCATGGCCCTTCAGCCGCACTGGTTTTCCAACCTGCTGGGGGCGTTCTACTTCATGGGGTCGTTCCTGGGCGGCCACATGCTGTTGGTGTACCTGACCTTCTTCGGCGCAGTGGCGACCGGGACCTGGGCCTTCGTCTCACCTCACCAGCGCCATGACCTCGGCAAACTGTGCTTCGGGTTCTCCGTTTTCTGGGCCTACCTGATGTGGTCACAGTTCCTGGTCATCTGGTACGGCACCCTCCCCGAAGAGACCGGGTTCGTATTTGCCCGGCTGTGGGGCCCCTGGCGGCCGGTGGGCACGGCCGTATTTCTGGGAATGTTCATCATCCCGCTATTTGGCCTGCTGGGTGTGGGACCCAAGAAATTCCCGCCCACCCTGGGACTGTTCGCGGCCATCAGCCTGGTAGCGCTGTTCCTGGAGCGCTATCTCCTGGTGCTGCCGTCGGTCACCCTGGAACACGGCCCGGTGTTCGGCACGCCCGAAATCGGTCCCCTGGTGTTGTTACTTGGAGCGTTCCTGTTGGTCTACGGCCTGTTCGGCAATCGGTTCCCCATGGTGTCACCCCGGGCGGCGCTGCTCACCATCGAGCGGGAGATCCACCACGCCGAAGTACCGACATTAGGCGAGACCGATGAAGCGGCGGACTACGATACTGAGGGAACAGTGGAGCGCGATCTGGGAGAATCCGGCTAGCCGGTTCGGCGACGACGTAGGGGCGACCCATGCGTCGCCCCTACCGATGCGTTGCGTGGCAAGAGTACAACGCCCTCCAGACCAAGTGGTCGGGAGGGCGTTCTTCGTTTTGTCCTGGTTGTCGGTATGTGCCGCTAGCGGAGCCTAAGCAACAACGTCCGGAGCGAGTCGACCGGGATGCTCCCCTGAATGGCGACCATTCGCTCGGCGCCCGGAGATGGCTGCCGCACCGGGCTGTCTTCCGCCGGCAAGCTTTCGTTGTCGAGGATCTGGAGCGAGGCGGTGACCGACTGGCCCGGTTGGCGCGCCAACAAATCGGTTACTTCCCCAGCCGGACCCGAGAACGTGCGGATGACCTGTCCGCTGCTGAGCCTCTGAGAGACGACCATCAGGGGCTTGGAATCCTGTTCGGCCGATTCCTGGACTTGGACGTCCACCACGGGGAGCCCATCGACCCGCGGTACCCAGTCGTCGACCGATTGTTCCCTGGCACCGTCCCACGAGAGGGACCGCCACACGCCGTCGGTCTCCAGTTCATCGTGGCTGGTAAGGCTGGTGGAGGTGATCTGCAGCGCGGGTTCCCCGTTGAGGGAGCGGTCCGCCAGAGAGCTGGGGAAGCCGTCCCGCGCAGGTGGAGCGGGCTGTGGTAGGGCCGCGCTGGCCAGGGTGGTTGCGGCAGCCGGCTGGTGTGCGCCGGGGGAATTTCGGCCGGCAGTGTCGGCCGAGGCCGATTCAGGCTGCGACGCTACCGGCTCGGCCGGTGTGGTTACCACTACTTCGACCGGCGCCATCTGAAGTTCTTGTGAGGCTGTGCCGGTTTCGTTTTCGGCCGGCGACAACGCCCGGGCGCTCCACCCGAATCCCAGCGCCAACACGATACTAGCGGCCCAGGCGGACCGGCGAATGATGCGCTGCTTTCTTGCCGAACGCTCGAGGTGACGCTGCCGCAATTCGGCGAACGGCGGGGTGTGGATAGTTGGTGGCGCCAAGGTCGACAACAACGCCGTGGTCCGGTCTCGCAGCGCCGCGATGTCATCGCGCTGCACACGACACGGGCTACACACCGCGAGGTGGCTTTCGATCTCCACGCACTGCGACCGGCTCAACGCCTGGTCGAGGTAGGCGTGGAGCTCGTCGTCAGGAATGTGACGCTTGTTTACGAAGCTGTTGTTTGTCATATGTGTCTACCAGGCGCTTCCGTGCTCGGGCCAGGGTCGTTCCCACGGCGCCGATGGCCAATCCGGTGCGCTCTGCGATTTCAGGATAACTCAATCCACCATCCCACAGGAGCAGCACTTCTTGGTCCCGCGGGGTTAGTCCCGCCAGGGCCTCGTGGACCTTGGCCATCTTCTCCGAGTGCTCCACCTCGGCGTCGGGCGATCGCATCGGCGCACTTGGCGGCGCCGGATCGTTCTTGAGTAACGTCAAATGGCGCTTGCGCCGGACCGCCGCGCGGGCCTCGTCCCGGGCCAGATTGGCGGCTACCGCAAATACCCAGGCCCGAGGCTTGTCGGGCTTGTGCGCCATGGCTCTGACGAAGACTTCCTGCGCCAAATCCTCAGCCCTGTCGTGGTCCCATACCTTGCGGTAGAGGAACCGCACCACGGCGGCGTAGGTCGTTTGGTACAGCTCGGCGAGATCGTCCGTCACCCAGTCGTTCTCCTGGTTGGAGCTCTGTTACAGCCCTGCTGTACGGCGCCATACGGGGCCAAGCCAAGCCTGGTTCCGCCTGGTGAATGGCCATCCACAACATTGACGACCCAACGTGCCCGAATTGCACACCTGGCTTGGAGTTAGCCCGCCGGGTCCAGCTTCCGCTTCCCCCGCCCCCTGAAGACACATCCGGGGTGGATGGTCCCCCGCTTGGGGGGCCAGTCGAAGCACAACTGAGGCTTGGCGCTCTCTCCGTTGGCCCGTTCCCGCCCATGGAGGGTACAGGCGACCCCGCCGGGCTCCAGGTAGCCACAGGCTGTTATCATCTCGAACTCCAGGGTGGCGTCCCCTTCACGTTCCACTTTGCAAAGATAGGGCGATTTTCGCGACCTGATTAAGGCCTCTTGGGCCGTCTGGCCCTTGCGGCACAACACCTCCAGCTGGAGGTCGCGGCAGCAGGCCGCGCCCTTGGTGTGGTCTGATGTCTTGCAGGGCGCCCCTTCGCAGGGGTTCTCCTGGAGAACCGGGAGCGAGGGTTGGTCGAGCGGCATCCGCCTGGTGACCTGTTTCCCGGCGTCGACTATCCGGTAGCGGTCACCGCCGAGTTGTAGCCCCTGTGGCGGCATGACGGGATCCGGCGGGGTCTTGCCCTTGAAGCCATGGGCCTTGCAGGTGGCCTGGCCGTTGACCGTTTTCAGGAACTTGCACGGGACGTGGAGGGTGGCGTCCACCAACAGTTCGTCCTGGTCGCGGCGCAGGCGCCCAAACGAGATCCGTTCCGTGTGGCCCATGAGCCACGTGGCGTTGTGATCCAGACTGGTGTCACTGCTATCCTCGTCGAAGTTGTCGACCAGGATGGTGACGTCGATGGCTTTGCACTGGGGACCGAGGCGGGTGCACTTCGGGCGTGCTGGCAACTGGTTCTCGTTTGCTGAATGTGGGTGAGGTGCAGGATGCGGGAATATAGTGGGCTACTGGGCTGGGCCAACCGTCTCGCCCAGCCCCGGGTCTATTTGTGGCTCGCGCGGGGGCGGTGTCCTATGTATCTTTTGCAGCTTCCCTGAGCGACGATCGCGGTGTCGTCGCCGAGCCCCGAAATGGCTTTGGCCCCACCGAAATATCACCTGTACGGAGGACTGCGGAATTGATGACCAAGTCTACAATCACGAAAACCGGTGCGTTCGCCCTGATGGTTGGTCTCCTGTTTGCCGCGGGATGTGGTGGCGGAGCCGAGGGCGCCGACGCGGCGAACAACACCGCCAGCGTTGCGGCCGCGCCGGCCGCCGACCAAGCCGGCAGTAGCACCGATGGCGAGCAGGTCTATGGCAGCATCTGCGTCACCTGCCACCAGGCCGACGCCAACGGCCTGCAGGGCGCTTTCCCTCCGCTGGCAGGATCGGCCGTTGCAACGGGAGATGCCGAGGTTTCCATTAAGATCGTCCTGTCTGGTCTGACCGGCGAGATGACGCGTGGTGGCGCCACCTACAATGGCATGATGACTCCGTGGGGTGCCACTATGTCCGATGCGGACATCGCAGCGGTGCTGACCTACGTCCGGTCCAGCTTCGGCAACTCGGCCGGCGCGGTAACCGAGTCGCAGGTGGCCGGAGTCAGGGCAGCCACGTCGTCGCAGACCACACCGTACACCACCGACGGGCTGGGTATCGCCGGCGAGTAGGTTCTCTACGGAGCCGGTCTCAACCTCCCCCTGCGCCCGGCGCCGGGGGAGGTTTGTTTTTCCAGGACTACGGTCAACATCACAGCTACCGCGGCCACGGCCAACCCGGCTATGGCGTCGACTCCGTAGTGCATCTGGGTGTACACCACACCGATGGTGAGTAGGGCGGTTGGCAGCGCGAGGGCCAACCCCAACCGTGGCGCGCCCCACCAGGCTGCCACGACGGCGGCCACAGTGGCCGCGACGTGGGAGGAGGGGAAGGCGGCACCGTACGAACTCCCCGTTGCCAGGAGGCCATAGACGGCGCGCGCCATCGAGTTGTCGACGAACTCGCCGGTGGGGCGGTCGAACTGGTAGTAGGGGCCGGCTACCGGGAAGAACACGAAGAACAGGTAACTCAGGATGAAGGCGGTCATTATCAGGAACACCGACCGTCGTAGAGCTTCCTGGTTGTTGGTAGCCGCGAAATACAACGGTGGTAAAGGTATGATGACGTAGTAGGTGAGGTAGGCGCCGTGGAGCACGGTCGACCAGAAGGGGCTCCCGGCGCTGCGCCACCAGTCCCGGCTGATCTGCCCGCCGAAGATCGCCGATTCCCATTGCAAGACCAACGGGTCGAACACGTCGGTCCCCCGGCTTGTGTTCAGGATATCCAGCGCTCCGTACAGCGCACCGAGCAGCAAGAGGGGATAGATCTCCCGCAGGAGCGAACCCGTGCGCCCCAGTCCGGGTCGGGTTACCAGTGCCACCAGTATCACGATCAGCGTGTGGGCTATCAGCAGCCACCACGTCCCACTACTTCCGGGCGCCCGGGCCAGGGCCACGGCAGAGACGATCCCCACGTAGGCCAGCACCAGGATGTCGACCGGCCGCAAACGATTCACAGCCACCCTTGGTCGCGATACCATGCGGCGGTAAGGGTCACTCCGCTGGCGAGATCATGTTGGGCCTTCCAGCCCGTGTCGTTGGTGAGCGTGGCCGGATCACCGGTCCAGGCCGGTGCGAAGAACTCGTTGGCCTTGTCGGCGTTGAGCAGGGTTGCCTGATTGGCAACGTGGGCCGCCGCGCCTGTGACGGAGAGCAGCCCTCGAGCTAACCACTCGGGAACGCCTGGGGTTGCCACCTCTTTTCCCACTGCCTTCCCTATTGTATGGGCGAGGGTTCTGCTGGAGAATATTTGTGGATGGCAGGGATAGTACGTGCGACCGATTGCCAGATCGGTGCTGGCCGCCGCCACCAGTGCTCCGGCAAGGTCTTCACCGGTCACCGCCGACAGTTCCTGATCTCCGGATCCGAACACCGGAGTGAGTCCCCATCGCGCCAGCTTGAATACCTTGAGGACCTCGGTGTCGCGTGGGCCGTACACTACCGAGGGGCGGAGGATGGTCCATGGGAGTGCACTGCGTCGCACTTCTTCCTCGCCGGCCAGTTTGCTCCGGCCGTAGTGTGTCACCGGGGCGGGCGTTTCGTTGCCGGTGAGAGGCCTGCCGGGCGCCGACGGGCCGGCCGCGGCCATAGAGGACACCAGGACGAAGCGGGGCGAGCCGTGCGTAGCAGCGGCGCGCAGCACGTTGGCGCTTCCCTCACGATTGGCGTAGTCGAACTCAGCTGAATTGCGCGCGGCTACCAGGCCGGCCACATGGTAGATGACGTCCTGTCCGGCCGTGGCCTGTTGAAGCGCGGGCTGATCGTGCAGGTCTCCCACGACTTGGCGCACACCGCGCGGTTCGAAGTCTGCGGCCTTGGCTTTAGCCGGTGAACGAACGAGCGCGGTGACGGTGTCACCGCGCTCGAGGAGGGCATCTATCAGGTGGCTGCCAACGAAACCCGTGCCACCGGTAACGAGGACGTTCATAGCGCCCGGTCGTACATGCTGTAGGTCTTGTACGGTTCGAATCCCACCTTGGCCGCCGCCTGGCGCATGGCGGCATTGTCTTCCAGGATCCAGCCAGCCTCGCCCCAGCGCATCTTGTGTTCATGGCCCTTGGTCCAGATCCAGTGGTACAGTACCGCGTCGATCCCCTTGCCGCGGAACTCCGGCACGATTCCCAGCAGCAGAATGCGCAACCGGTGGATGCGTTCGGTCTTGAGCTGCCACAAGAGCTTGAGCGCGGTGGGGAACATCCGGCCCGACCGATTGGAGCGAAACACCACGTTGAAGTCCGGCAGGGCCAATCCGAAGCCGATTACTTCACCATCCTTCTCGACGAACGGCACCAGGTCGGGAACGATCACCGGTTTGAACTGCTGGGCCAGGTGGTCGATCTCCTCGTCGGTCATGGGGATGAAGCCCCAGTTCTTCTCCCAGGCCTGGTTGTACACCTTCTTGACCAATTCGATTTCGTTGTCGAAGTCGTCCATGTTCAACGGCCGAAGCGTGATCTTCTGGCGGTTGGTGATGATTTTCAGGGCCCTCGAGAGTCGTTCCGGCAGCGGCGTTTCGGTAAGGCCGTCGGGCACGCCCTTGCAGTACATCAGCATATTCTTGGCGGTTGTGAAACCGGCCCCCTCGATCAGGGTCGCGTAGTATGGTGGATTGTGGGGCGACATCAGCGTGGGGGGTGTGTCGAAGCCTTCTACCAGAAGGCCGCACTCGTCGTTTACCGAGAATGACGCCGGGCCGCGCATCACGTCGTGCCCCCGGGCGCTGAGCCACTCTCCCGCGGCGTCGAACAACGCCTGGGCTATCGCCGGGTCATCCTGGCACTCGAAGAAGCCGAAGAAACCGATCTTGTCGTCGTGGGTCTCGTTGTGAAGCTTGTTGGAGATCGCGGCGATTCTCCCCTCGACCGTCCCGTTCCGTTCCGCCAGGAAATAGTCCGCCTCGGCGTGATCGAAGAACGGGTTCTTCTCTCTCGAGAGGAGCCCGCGCACGTCGTGCTTGAGCGGCGGTACCCATATGGGATCCCGCCTATGGAGTCTATAGGGGAAGTCGATGAAGCGCTTGAGATCGCGGGATGTCTCGACCCGCTTTACGTCCACCTGGATCAGACTACACCCAGTTCGCGCCCGATCTTGGCGAAGGTCTCGAGCGCGAAATCAATCTGCTCGAAACTGTGCGTTGCCATGACGCTGGTGCGGAGACGGCATTGCGACGGGTGAACCGCCGGTGGCGCCACCGGGTTGGTGAACACGCCGGCGTCGAACAGCTTACGCCAGAAAAGGAACGTCTTGTCGAGCTCGCCGATGAGCACCGGGACAATGGGGGTAACCGTGGGGCCGATGTCGAGGCCCATTGACCTGAAGCCTTCCTGCAGCCGGTAGGTGTTGGCCCACAACCGTTCGCGGCGTTCTGGCTCGTCCTGGAGTACTTCCAGGGCGGCCACTACGCCCGCGGTGTTGGCCGGCGGGAGCGAGGCAGTGAAGATAAGCGGTCGGCTGTGGTGCTTCAGGTAGTGGATGATCTCTTCCGACCCTGCCACGAACCCGCCGATGGATGCTAGAGATTTTGAGAAGGTGCCGACGATGATGTCGACGTCGTCGACCATGTCGAAATGGGCGGCGGTGCCCTCTCCGTTGGGGCCCAGCACGCCGAGCGAGTGGGCGTCGTCTAACGCAAGGGCAACGCCGTTCCGCTGCGCTATTTGCACCAGGGCGGGCACCTCGGCGATGTCGCCCTCCATGGAATAGACGCCGTCCACGATGATCATGGATCCGCGATCCGGGTCTGACTGGATCTTGCGCTCGAGGCCTTCCATGTCGCCGTGGGCGAATCGCTCGGTGCGTCCGTAGGACATCTTGGCGCCGTCTACGATCGAGGCGTGGTCGAGCTTGTCGAGATAGACCTTGTCGCTGCGGCCAACCAATCCGGATATCAACCCCAGATTGGCCCCGTAGCCGGTCGAGAAGACTATGACCTCGTCCTTGCCGAGGAACTCAGCGAGGGCATTTTCCAACTGGCCGTGAAGATCGAGGGTGCCGTTGAGGAACCGGCTGCCGGTGCAGCCCGACCCGTAACGCTTGAGGGCAAATTCAGCCGCTTCCAACACCTTGGGATGATGGGTCAGCCCCAAGTAGTTGTTGGAGCCGAGCATCATCCGTTTCTTGCCTTCGATGACGACAACCGTGTCTTCCGACTCGGAGATCGGCTTGAAGTACGGATACAGACCCGCGGCCTGGACTTCCTTGGCGCGGGTGAAGTTTCGACACTTGTCGAAGAAGGAGACGTGCTGCAGGGTAGTATGGTTACTCACTTGGCCTCGTGGTCAGGTGTCAAACCGGCCACCGTCGAGTGGCCGTAGATCCATACAATAAGACAACATAAAATACCTCGGTCCAGCGGGCCGCACAAGCTGCAAGGTGGGCTTTGTTCCATATTTTGCATGGCGTTTTGCACTGGCTCGGCCTTGGAAACTCCGGCAATGTGCCATTCGCGGCCTAGGGGGTTGACGCATCAACAAATCTTGATATATTACCGCCATGACAACGGCAACACAGCCCGATACGGCAACCACTGCGCGGCGATTTCAGGCGCTTTCAGATCCCACCAGGCTCAAAATCCTGGACCTTCTGGCTGGGGGAGAGCGTTGCGTCTGCGAGTTGACCGCCGCCACTGGCGCGGCCCAGTCACGGCTCTCGTTTCATTTGAAGGCACTGCTCCAGGCAGGGCTCCTCCGGGCTCGTCGATCGGGCCGTTGGATGTATTACTCGGTTGATCTGGAGGGGGTCGCCGGCGGTGCGTCATATCTGGAGAGCCTGTCGGAACGAACCGTCAATCAGGGGCCGATAGACCATGTATGCGTCGCGGATGGCAGTTGCTGTGGTTGAGGGTTTTTTTGAGGTAATCCATCAATTATTCTTGATGTAAGGGAGAACGCATGACCATCGAATCACAGGAAACAATCACCGCTGCGGTGCGTGACCGATATGCCCGGGCAGCCCAGCAGGCCGTTTCGGGCGAATCCTCCAGCTGTTGCGGTGACGACTGCGGTTGCCAGTCAGATCCGATCACCCGGGATCTCTACCAGGCTGAGGAACTGACGGGGCTTCCGGCAGAGGCGGTGCTGGCGTCGCTCGGATGCGGCAATCCCACGGCACTGGCCGAACTGCAAGAGGGCAACACAGTTCTCGATCTCGGCTCGGGCGGAGGCATCGACGTGCTGCTTTCGGCACAACGCGTCGGCTCGACCGGCAAGGCCTACGGGTTGGACATGACCGACGAGATGCTGGAGCTGGCCCGTGCCAACCAGCAGAAGGCCGGGGTCGTCAACGCGGAGTTCCTGCGTGGCGAGATCGAGAATATTCCGCTCCCCGACGCCAGCGTCGACGTCATCATTTCCAACTGCGTCATCAACCTGTCGGCCGACAAGGACAGAGCGTTGCGGGAAGCCTTTCGAGTACTGCGGCCCGGCGGCCGGTTCGCCGTGTCGGACGTGGTCATCCGGCGCCCCTTGCCCGAGGCTATTCAGAGGAGCATGGGATTGTGGACCGGGTGCGTCGGCGGCGCGCTCGAAGAAGCAAGCTATCGATCCAAGCTGGCGGACCAGGGATTCGTAGAAATCGACATCGAGCCGACGCGGGTGTATGGACGGGAGGATGCGTTGGCGTTGATAAAATCAGTGGACGGACTGAATGAGGATCTGGCGGATGAGATTGACGGGGCGGTGATGAGTGCGTTCATTCGAGCTCGGAAGCCGGAGTAGGGAGGGCGGTAAGGGCGGTAAAGGCGGTAGGGCGGTCGGGCAGTCGATTTTGCGCCGTCTGTCGTCCACCAGCCGGCAGCCAGCAGTTACCAGCCACCAGCCACTAGCCACTAGCCACCAGCCACCAACCATGTCCCAGCCATTCCGCATCATCATCCTCTGCACCGGCAACTCGGCCCGTAGTCAAATCGCTGAGGCGTTGGTGCAGTCGTTGGGTCGAGGTCGGGTCGAGGTAGCCAGCGCGGGATCGCATCCGGCAGGGGTGGTGAATTCGTTGGCCGTTGAGGTGCTGCAGGAGGCGGGGATCGAGTGGCGGGGAAGAGTGCCCCGCTCGGTCGAGGGGATGGAGGGTGAGCGTTGGGATCTGGTCATAACCGTATGTGATCACGCCAGGGATGCTTGTCCGGTGTTTGCGCACGCGAGGGTTACGGTGCATTGGGGGATGGCAGATCCGGCGGCGGTGTCCGGGGCTGACGAGTTGCGGCTGGAAGCATTTCGGTACACGTACCGGGTATTGCTGCGACGGGTGCAGTCGCTCTTGGGGTTACCGCTGGCAACGATGTCGGACAGTGAGTTGGCTCGCGAGGCACAAGCTATCGGGGACCGGCAGGAACCCTGACGGGCACGAAGGTACCGTGGGTGATGCGGAGGGGGGTCGAATGGCCCCCCCTTTTTTGGGTTGTGCGGTTCTAGCCGGTAATCTTGTTCAGCAGTTGCATCCCGAAATCGTTGTCGTACTCGGTCTCGGTAGTCCTGGCCCGCACCTCGACAACCGTGGTGCTTGGGCTTTGGGCAAAAAGCGTCACGGTGATGTTCAGGGTGCCTTTGACTCCTCGAACAACCCACCGTTCCGGGCTCTGCTGATCGACTTGCCCCACGGTCGAGATCTCCATGTCGGCAAAGGCGAAGCGGACGTTGCGCTCGACGTCGATGAGGGCGCCTCGGGCGTTGCCGGACACTCCAGGCGACGTGGCTACCCGGCCGCCGGTCGACCCACCTGAACTGGTTGAGCCGCCGCAGCCGGCGAGGAGGAGGGCACTGGCGGTGACGCCGAGTGACAGTGTGGTACGGAGCATCCGCATTTGGGAGCCTCTTCTGGTCAGGGGGTGATGATATCCGGATCCGGTGGCAATTGTAGCGCGCTGGGCCCGGTGTCGCTAGGGTGGGGGAGCGGGTCTGCGCACTTCGAACCTCGTCCGGAATGCAGGCTGCGCGGCTCAGGTTGCCCACAGTCTTGCCCAACGCTCTCGAGCATCCCTGGGATATCAGTTTGACGGTCGCCGCCCGCCCTGTTGGCACTTTCCTCCCGAAGCCATATTGTCCCACCATGTCTGATCGCATCCAAAAGTTGAAGGCCGCGCTGGCCGGCCGCTACGAGATCGAGCGCGAGCTCGGTCACGGCGGTATGGCCACGGTGTACCTGGCCGACGACGTGCGCCACCAGCGCAAGGTGGCCGTCAAGGTGCTGCGTCCCGACCTGGCGGCCGCCCTCGGCGGTGAGCGGTTCCTGCGTGAGATACGCATCGCCGCCAACCTCACGCACCCCCACATCCTGCCGCTGCACGACTCGGGTGATGCCGACGGCTTCCTGTTCTACACCATGCCCTACATCCAGGGCGACACCCTGCGCGAACGTCTGGAGAAGGAAGGCGAGCTGCCGGTAGGGGAGAGCGTGCGCATCATCCGTGAGGTGGTCGACGCGCTGGCCTTTGCCCACTCGCAGGGGGTGATCCACCGGGACATCAAGCCCGACAACATCATGATGTCGGGCGGGCACGCCATGGTGATGGATTTCGGCGTTGCCAAGGCGGTGAGCGAGGCGACTGGGCGGGACAAGATCACCACCGCGGGGGTGGCGCTGGGCACGCCGGCCTACATGTCGCCCGAGCAGGCCACTGCCGACCAGCACGTGGACCACCGGTCGGACATCTACGCCGTGGGCGTCATGGCCTACGAGCTGTTGGCTGGGCGGCCGCCCTTCATGGCGGCGACTCCCCAGGGCGTGTTGGCTGCGCAGGTGACCGAGGCCCCCGATCCAGTGAGCAAGCACCGGGACCAGGTGCCGCCCGAGTTGGAAGCCGTGGTGATGCGCTGCCTGGCCAAGAAGCCGGCCGACCGGTGGCAGAGTTCCGAGGAAATGTTACCGCACCTGGAGACGATGGGGACGACGAGCGGCGGGCTCACGCCCACGGGGACGCTGCCATTTCCGGCGCAGTCTGCGGGCGGCGGGCGTCGCGTGTGGTGGATGGCGGCGGGCGCCGCTGCGGCTGTGGTGGTCATTGCCGCATACGGCGCGACCATGATGGGGGACGATGCGCTCGTCATCACGACCTCCAACATCCGGCAGGTGACTCGCGCAGTGGAGCCGGAGATGTTCGTGGCCCTCTCACAGGACGGGAAGGTCGTCGCATACCGGTCAGGCCACAGCGGCGACACCCATATCGAGGTACGAGACGTGTCCGGCGGGCGGCCGCTGGCGCTCACCGGTGACTGGGGCGGTCGACAGACCTGGCCTGTATGGATGCCGGACGGTAGCAGCATTGCCTTCTTCAACCTGCTCTCCAGTGCTGGCCACGACACCGGGTGGTGGGAGTTGCCGCGCATGGGCGGACAGGCGGAACGGCCCGACTCGGCGGACGTTGTGGTTCTGAGAGGCGGGTGGGAGATGGTCTTCCTTGAAGACTCGGTGTACCTGCTGGACCCCGCCACGGGGGACACGGTGCTCCGGATGTTCAACCCACTCCAGTCATCGATCGGGAATGAGCGCTGGCTGGCCGACGGCGGCGCCTTTGCCTATACCGTTGGCAACCCTGACTACTATAGCGGCGGGGGCAATATCGCCCCCAGTGAGATCTGGGTGGCCCCGATTTGGGGCACGCCGGTGCGGGTCAGCGATAGCACGTCGCTCAACGTGAGCCCGGCATGGCTGCCGGACGGAACGTTGCTGTTCGTGTCCAACCGGGATGGGCCCAAAGACGTCTACGCCGTGCGCCTCGATGATGAAGGCACCCCGCGCGAGGCGCCCGTCCGCTTCACCACCGGTCTGGAACCCTACACCATCTCGGTGTCGGCCGATGGGGGAACGCTGGCCTACGACCGCTTCACCCAGCGGCGCAACATCTACTCACTCCCGGTTCCCACCTCGGGCAGCGTCTCGGTGCGTGACGCCCAACCGGTCACCACGGGAAACCAGATCATCGAGAGCCTCGACATCTCGGCCGACGGTGAGTGGCTGACGTACGACTCGAACCTGGAGGGCAACCAGGACATCTTCGTGATGCCCCTGGCCGGGGGTGAGCCGCGGCGGGTGACGCGGGATCCGGGTGACGACTTCATGCCCGATTTCTCGCCCGACGGGCGCGAGATCACCTTCCACTCGACCAGGAACCCTACGCGCGACATCTACGTCGTCGATGTGGACGGCTCGGCCGAGCTGCGGCTCACCAACGACGAAGTGCATGATATGAATCCGGCGTTCTCACCGACCGGATTAGCCATCGCCTTCGCCGATATTGCCTCCCGAGGAGTCCACGTGCTGCGGCGCGAGACTCTCGATTCCCTATGGCAGGCCCCGGAGCGCCTGCCGATTCAGGGCTGGGGCCTGAGGTGGTCGCCCGACGGATCGAGCCTGGTGTATTACAGTCGGGGGGCTCCTTTTGGGATTGAAGTATTCGAAGAAGGTGGCAGCTCAAGGCACATCATCACAGAGGGCACGGCGGGTCTCAACAACGTGAGCTGGCCTGAGTGGTCGGCCGACGGGAGCACAATCTATTTCTACGCCACCGGGCCGGACGGGGTCTACGGCCTGTATGCAATACCCGTTACTGGTGGTGAGCCGCGCCTACTCGTCCGGTTCGACGAGCCATCCAGGCAGATCTTTCGTGTTGGCGGCGTGGTGGAACACGACGGGATGTTCTATTTCGCCATCGGCGTGATCGAGAGCGACATCTACGTGATGGATCTGGAGTACTAGCAGTCAGATAGCAGTTGGCCGCTCGCTAGCACATCTACCCAACGCTCCCCAGTGCGACGCGGACGGCTTCGCCGCTGACGCCGCTCGACTCTTCCGACGCAAAGAAAGCAATCATCTCGGCGACCTCCTGCGGCGTGGCGACGCGGCCCGGTGGATACAGGGCCGCACGCTCCTGCCACACCTGCTCGGGTGTGGTACCACTTGCTTCCGCGTCGGCGCGTGCCGAGCGCTCGGCCATCTCGGTCCGCACCCAGCCGGGCAGTACCGCGTTCGAGGTAATGTTGTGCGGACCCGCGTCCTGAGCCACCGCCCGCATCAATCCGATCAATCCGTGTTTGGCTGCAGTGTAGGCGCTTCCCGCGTACTCGGCTACCAGTCCGGCCGTCGAACTGGTGTAGACCAGGCGTCCGTAGCGGCGTTCGACCATCCCGGGCAGCACCAACCGTGAGAGGTGGAAGGGTCCGTCGAGGTTGATCTGCATCGTCTCGCGCCAGACCTTGGGATCCTGCTCCCAGATTACTCGCTCGTGGGCCGAGCCGATGCCATGATTGCAGACGAGGATGTCGATCGGTCCCACGCGGCGCTCGGTTTCCGCGACCGCAAGCGCGCAGCCTTCGGGCGTACCGAGATCTGCCACCGTGTACTCTAGGTCGAGCGCGGCCAATTCCTGTTCGCTGCGCGAGATCCCCATGACCTGGGCGCCACGTGCCGCGAGCAGCTTCGCGACAGCGCGCCCGATGCCTCGGCCTGCGCCCGTGACTAGCGCGATCCGGCCTTCGACTCCTGCCATGCTCCGAACCTCCATGGTGTCCACTCGCGTGTGCCCCGGCCCAGCGCCCCGGCGAACTTTTTTCAAGTGAATTGCTGGTGGGAGGTTGAACCCTACCTGATTCTACCTCTCATGGCATGCGTTCGCCCACGCCGATTTGGTGGTGTCGCTATCACGGAGGTGACCACCACTGCGAGGTGTGTCCTGATTTTCTGGCAGAGTGACCTTGAGCGCGTGGGGTGCTATGTTTGCCCCAGATACGGATGGTTAGCTCAGTGGGAGAGCACCTGTTTTGCAAGCGCCATCAAGATGCCACCAAAGTGCGCAACATTCGGGAGAAACGATGCGAGAACACAGATTGGTCGGATTGGCCCTGACCCTGATCCTGCTCATTACCGCTTGCACCCCTGAGTCCGAGGGCTACCGCTTCCCTAGAGTCTCGGGAACCACGGAAGCTGGCTACCCGTTGCCTCTCACCGGAAAGCCAATCACGAAAACACCCATAGTCGCTGACGCAGGCGTTTCCGTGAAGGAATACCCGGAGCACTACGTCCCGGGGCAAGAGAGCCTGGCTGAGAACGAGATGAGAATCACCGCCTGCGGTTCCTGGGGCCCCGCTCCGCTTCGCATTGGCCAGGGCGCATCTTGTCTTCTGGTCGAACTGGGTAACGATGACGTCTTTATTTTCGATGTGGGTGGTGGAACGGTCGGGAACCTGTTCGCTCTGGGCGTGCATCCCGCCAGGCTGGATAAGGTCTTCATCACGCATTTTCACTTGGATCACGTCGGCGGCATCTTTCCCCTCTTCGACGCGATGGGCTGGGCGCGCAATACACCCCTCCATGTGTGGGGATCTTCCGGTTACACACCAGAGCTGGGCATTACCGCGTTCACGCGCAATATCAGGGCGGCTTCTGAGTGGCATATTCAGAACAAGCAGAGCATCCTCCCGATGGGTGGAATGACGATTGTCCCCCACGAGGTTGACATCAGCAAGTTCAGCCCCGAGCACCCACGCGAGCTCGCCTACGACGAGAACGGCGTCAAGATCCATGCCTTCCCGGTAATCCACGCGCTCGCCGGGTCAATGGGCTACCGGCTGGAGTGGAATGGACTGACGTTCGTGTACACCGCCGACAGTCAGCCGAGCACCTTCGAGGCCGAGCAAGGCAAGGACGCGGACGTATTCATCCATGAGATCTTCCCGTCCGCCGAGGAGTTCGCCTACTACAATCACATGCCGATTGAAGCTGCCGAGGGCGTCATGGAGGAGCACACTACTCCGGCGGAGCTTGGTCGCGTGTACACCATCGCCAGGCCCCGATTAGGCGTGGGGATGCACTTCACGCTGGACGACGATTTGATCGACCCGCTCTTCCAGCGCTGGAGCACGACCTACAATGATCCTGTGCTGTTGATGCAAGACCTGACGACTATCAACGTCACGTCTGACTACATCGTTGTCAGGCAAACCAACGCCGACCTGCTCGCCTGGCCTGCGCCGCCGCCTGAGCTTCCGGAAGGAGCGGACTTGAGTTTGGGCGAGCCGAGCGAGGCACAAAGACCGGCCTGGTTGACCGAGACAAGGCTTCCCATAGGGCAGTGATTTGGGCACGACGGCACC
>CAXMUQ010000037.1:0-4412 GCA_964196605.1 uncultured Acidimicrobiia bacterium | reverse complement strand
TCTCCCTCAATCGCCTTTACCTGATGCCCCCCCTTCTTTAGGCCAGCCGCAATTCGATCAATGGTCTGCATGCCTATCTTTTCCTGATTGGGCATCCCAAAAAGATTGATCACTCTTTGGCTGTCGAGATTGTAGACGATGGCGACTTTCACTCTGAATGGTTCCTTTCGACTTGGCAATGGTCAGTCAATTACAAACTGTGCGAAAATAAAAAAACGATTCGACCACTGCACACGTCAAACCCGGAAAGCGGCTCGTGCCTGGAGCTGACCGCCGACCGCCGATAGCTGCTAGCTTTTTTCCCCCGTCGCCTTCTTCTTGGCCGCGTTCAAATACCCAGGCTCCAGATCCAACAAGTTCGAAATCTTCCGCACCAAATACGCCTCATGTGAGGCGATCTGTCCGTCCGCTGCCACCAGCCCCCACATCACCTCGGCCAGCACCACTTTCTGACCGAGATCGAAGTTCTCCGAAATCAGCGACGTGAACTGGAAGTGGTCGACCGACTCCTGGTGTTCCCTCCCCGCCAGCTCGATCAGGTTGGCAACCTCGTCTTCCGTGAGGTCGAACTGCCGCGCCAGGGCGCCTTCGATGTAACTGCTCTCCTCGGGCGAGAACTCGTCGTCGGCGTGGGCCAGTTCCAGGAGGAGCGCCGCGGCGGCCAGTTGGACGGCGTGGCCATCGGCTGCGGAATCTCCCTCACCCTCCGCCGTGGTCGGCTGCGCCATCTGTGAATCGAAGAACGACCGGATGGATTTGAGCATGTCCCAAAACTAACACCTGCGCTTTTCTCCGCCTCCTCGCGCGATTCCGATCCCACTCATGATTGATCGTCTCACCACCTTGGGTCCGCCGTCGTCACAGAGCGTCCGCCGTCAACGCTCGAACCCAAGGAGGCTTCATGAAACGCCGAATGCTCACCCTCACCCTGCTGGGTCTGGCCCTGGCCTGCTCCGAGCGGGCAGGGCCCCCGACAGAGCCTGGCGTCACCACCGATCCGGTGCCCGACACCGAACCGCCACCGCCCGAAACGTCGGCCCGCGGCGCCATGGAGGGACTGGCACGCCAGGTGGCGCTCGCCATGGGAAGCGATGCGTTCCGCGCCGAACTGCGCCAGCGGTTGGACCAGTCACCTCTAGTAGAACACAAGCTCCCGGCTGAGGAATTCCTTACGGCAAGCCGGCCGACATTGGCTCAGGCGGCCCTGGTGAGTCAAGTCGATCCGGCTGCGGTCAGCTCGCTGGCCGGCAGGACCATCCCCGCCGAGTTGTACTTTCCCGTCCCGGGTCACCGGGAGGCGTGGACCGGGGGCACTCATGTCCTGGTCGCCACTGTCATGGATGACGAAGACGCTCCGGTGGCGTTCGATACCGAGGGACGCCGCTTCCGGCTCGACCCACGGCAACCACCTGCAATTCCGGTGTTGGCCCTGGTCCCACGAGAGGGCCACCGCCCTCGCATCACCACCATGAAATGCACATCCGAGGAATGTGGTCAGTCGGGCGGCGGCGGTGGTACGGCAGGAGGTGGGCCCAGCGGACCCGGACTATCCGCGGGCTCACTCACGCTCACCCACGCGGAATTCGTGGGGACTTTTGAGGGTTGGTTGAAGGGCAAACCCGAATTTGAGCTTCACATCCTGGGTCCGGTGAGCCAAGCCGATACGTCTACCATGATGAGCTACCAGTGTATCGGAGAGCACGCACCTCCGGACTACTACTGGGACATGAACCAGCTGTCGTGGGATGGGCAGGTCAAGATGTTCAGCTTCGAGCAAATGGACGCCTTCGAGCAGGCGTATCCAGGGAGAGCCTATCTGGTGTTCGCGGTCGAGGATGATTCCCGAGCCTGTGTCATTACCAGCAACGCCAACCATTTCAAGGACATGGTCGACGTCCTGCGCCAGGCCTACGACGAGTACACCGCGGCCAAGGATGAAAAGATCGGCTTCAATGACGCCGACCGCATCCTCAAGGCGGCCCAGACCGGATCCAGGGTGCTGTCAGCCATAGCCAGTTTCATCACTACCAAAGACGACCCCATTGGGATCGCAGTGGAAACCAGTGTTGCCGGGCGTTTTCATCCGGCTGCAAACTGGGTGGTGCTCAACGACGACAACGCCGTCACCGGCTGGCTGAAGCTGGAAATGCGTTGACCGGCAGCTAATACCATCAATCCAACTCGTGCACCGGGAGGCCGCCGTGCTACTTCGTACCGTATCGATCGCCCTTGCCACCATTGTGCTGGGCTACGCCCAGGGCAGCACCCAGCAACGCCTCTGGACCATCGGCCTAGATGTGGGCCGAACACACATCGGCGGTACCTCCCGGGACACCACCTCCGGCGATGACCGCGCCTTCCGACCCTCCAACTCTACGGTGTGGAGCCTGCACGCCTCACGCCGAGTGGGAGGGTTCGGCCTTGGCCTGATCGGCAGTTACGGGACCGCCGCGTTCGCACTGGAGGGCCCTGACCTCCTCTTGGTCGATCGAACTGTAGGATTCACCTTCTATGAGCTGGCCCCGGTTATCGGCATCCCACTGACCGGATTGGGCAACGACGGCCTCCTGGTACTGACCGGCGGCCCGGTCGTGGCCTTGTGGAGCCTGACCGACCAACCCGACCGCACCCGGCTGGGAGGACGGCTGGGGCTCTCCCTCCCCGTGTGGTTCGGGCAGACCCTGGGCGGGTTGGTGCGGCTGGACGGGATAGTGACTCCTTCGGTGTTCGAGGATGGGGAACTGCCGGATGAATTCATCCTGCCCGCCACGTGGCGTGTGCAGGTGAGCCTGGGTGTGCTGGCGGGATTCTAGAGACCCGCTTGCTTTAGACCCAATCCAAAGAGCTCAGACCCCGAAAAAACGCCAATTGTCCCAAGGGTGGCGCTTTTCCGGCAAGTCGCTATTTTGCAGCCATCAAATGGGCCCTGTTTGGCGCCCCAGTTTTGGCCTCGGCACCTCTGATCGAGGCAAGCCCAGTGTGGGGGCACGATCCACGCAAACAAGTAGTCGGTATGTACGGCAGCGCCGGCACCCGATTGCGACAACAACAAAGGGAGTACGGCAATGCGTACGACTGGCACAGTGAAGTGGTTCAACGATTCAAAGGGCTTCGGTTTTATCACGCCTGACGACGGTTCCAAGGACTGCTTCGTCCACCACAGCGCGATCCAGGCCGAGGGCTTCAAGTCCCTCAATGACGGCGACAAGGTTGAGTTTGACGTCGTCGAGGGCCAGAAGGGCCCCGCTGCTGAGAACGTAGTCGCAGTCAGCTAACCGACCGCGACCGTAACAAGAACGGGCCACCCGGAAATCCGGGTGGCCCGTTTTCTTTGCCCCCTTCAATTTTCCATTGAACATTTGGGAACCCGCCCGAACATCCATCCTCCCTTCGGGTGCGCACGGCGTCTCGTGCCCTCACCCCACCATCCTGCCCAGCAACTCCTTCAAGCACTTGGCAGCCACCATCGCGGTAACCCCTGAGGGATCACGGCTAGGATTGTATTCCACGATGTCGGCGGCTGCGATTGGCCCGGGGAGCCGCTGGATGATATCAAGCACCTGTCTCACCGACATGCCGCCAGGCTCGTAGTGCGACACGCCCGGCGCAAACGCCGGATCGAGCACGTCGAGGTCGAGCGACACGTAACAGGGCCCATTCGGCAGCGTTGCCTCGTCCGTCCAATTTCGCATTTCTATCATCTCGACACCGAATCTCTCGGCCTGGGCTCGCTGATGGGTCGTGGCCGTACGAACCCCGATCTGCACCAGCCGGCCGACCAGCTTCTCCTCCATGACCCGGGCAAAAGGACACGCGTGAGACAAACGGTTGCCGTCCAGTTCATCATACAGGTCCGGGTGAGCGTCGAGGTGCACTACGGTGAGCGATTGATGAACCCCCGCGTGCGCCCGCAACAACGGATAGGTGATGGAATGGTCACCGCCGAGGGCCAACACGCGGAGCGATGTGGCCAAGAGACTGGCCGCCGCGGTTTCCACATCCTCGACGAAGCTGCGGCTGTCAACCTGTACCTCGCCCACCGGAGCCCACCGGTTGTCCGCTCCGAGGTCCAGCCCGGTTTCGCAACACAGATTACTCGAACTGCTGTGGAGCGCCTCCAGAATCTTCGACGGCGCTTCCGCCGGTCCGGTCATGAAGGAGGAGTTCCCGTCGAACGGGACCTCCAGGACCGCCACGCCCCCGGGCGCCAACCGTAATGCGCCATCGTCACGTTTCATGGGCTATCCCTCGCTTCCAAACCACGCCTCCACCCGCCGTCCAACACCACTAGCACCCCGTCGGTGATGTCCCACATGACCGCCGGCGACCCGCGGGTGGCGGGCAGATCATTGACCGTCACCGACACCGAGCGCCTGGGGGGTATTGCTTGGAATTGAACGGGGTTCCCCGGT
>CAXMUQ010000036.1:0-15949 GCA_964196605.1 uncultured Acidimicrobiia bacterium | reverse complement strand
CGCCGGGGCGGTGGTGGGTGGCTTCATCGGGTCGCTGCTGGGACTGGGCGCGGTGAACGGATTCGATCTCCGCAGCCTGGCCCTGGCCACTGGTGGGGCGGTGTTATTGTTGTGGGGGTACAGGAAGATGAAAACATGAGTGCGGAGTGCGGAGTACAGTGATACGCAGTGTCGAGTTCACTTCGCGTCCGAGCCACCAGCTACCCGCCACTAGCCACCAGCCGAACTATGCCTGAAATCATCGAGCGCCTCACAACTGCATTGTCCGACCGCTACGACATCGATCGTGAGATCGGCGCCGGCGGGATGGCGACCGTCTACCTGGCGCACGACGTCAAGCACGATCGCAATGTGGCGCTCAAGGTGTTGTTGCCGGAGCTGGCCGCGGTGATTGGGGCCGAGCGGTTCTTGCAGGAAATCAAGGTCACCGCCAACCTGCAGCACCCCCACATCCTGCAACTGTACGACTCGGGCGAGGCAGACACCTTCCTGTTCTACGTCATGCCGTTCGTGGACGGCGAATCGCTGCGTGACAAGCTCGACCGGGAAAAGCAGCTGTCGATCGACGAGGCCATCGAGATCACCACGTCGATCGCCGCGGCGCTCGACTACGCCCACCGGCAGGAGGTCATCCACCGGGACATCAAGCCGGAGAATATTCTGCTGCACGACGGCCAAGCGATGGTGGCCGACTTCGGTATCGCCCTGGCCATCAGCGAAGCTGGCGCAACACGTTTGACCGAGACGGGCCTCTCCATCGGTACGCCGCAGTACATGAGCCCCGAGCAG
Source organism: uncultured Acidimicrobiia bacterium (assembly GCA_964196605.1). GTDB lineage: Bacteria > Gemmatimonadota > Gemmatimonadetes > Gemmatimonadales > GWC2-71-9 > N074bin45. Next base: position 15,160 of record CAXMUQ010000036.1, on the reverse strand, counting down.
GCCATGGGAGACCGGGCGCTCGACGCCCGGAGCGATATCTACTCGTTGAGCGCCATGCTGTACGAAATGCTCACCGGAGATCCGCCCTACACCGGCTCCACGGCCCAGGCCATCGTGGCCAAGGTCATCACCGAGAAACCACCGGAGGTCACGGCGGTACGGGACACGGTGCCATCTCACGTGGCGGATGCGATCCACCAGGCACTGGCCAAGCTGCCGGCGGACAGATTTGCCACTGCCTCAGGGTTCGCCGAGGCCCTCAAGCACCCAGGCCTGGCTTCGATCCGGGCCACCGCCACCAGCACGGCACCCCAATCGCCAAAGAGCGGCCTACCGGCGTGGGCACTCGCCGTGATCGCCCTGACCCTTGTGGCAGCCGGCAGCAGTCTCGGCTGGGTCCTCCGGCCCGATGCCCCAGCTCGGGTGGAGCGGTTCCGCATCTTCGAGGGCCTGACACCAGACTTTGGCCTTGCCATCTCGCCCGACGGATCCACGGTGGTCGCGTCGATGTCGGGAGAGGACGGGATTTATCATCTCTTCCAACGTTCCCTTGACCAAATCGAGCCCCGGATGATCCCGGGGACGGACAACGGCGCCCAGCCGACGTTTTCGCCTGACGGTCGCGACGTGGCGTTCGTAGCTCGAGGGGGTCTGTGGCGCATGTCCGTCCTAGGCACCCCACCAGTCATGGTCGTCGATACCGGTGTTTCCGGGTTTCCGATCACGTGGGGCCAGGACGGCAATATCTACTTCACCGGCCGAACGTCTCGGTCGATGTTGAAGGTTTCGGCCGACGGGGGTGCGGTGGAAAAAATCTGGAAGGTGGACCGCGAGGTCTTCAGCGGGTTCATTGCGCACCCCCACTTCCTCCCCAATGGCAAGGGTCTCATCATCACGCTGCTGTTGAATGCGGAGGACCAGCACCAGGTCGGGGTGCTCGATCTGGAGACGGGGGAGTTGCGAACGCTGACCACCGGCATGGGCGGCAAGTACTCACCGTCAGGGCATCTCTTCTACGCCACCGCCAATGGTACCCTGTTCGCTGCCAAGTTCGATCAGGACAAGATGGAACTGACCGGGCCGCCCCGACCCGTCGCCCAGGATGTATGGGAACCCGGTTTTGGGTATGCGGTTTATTCTCTCGCGTCAGACGGCACCCTGCTGTACCAAGTGGTGGGAGGCCAAGTCTCGGGGTCCGTTCTTTCGATGGTCGACCGGGAGGGCAACGCCACCGCGCTTCCCACTCCGCCGGGTGCCTACAATGCCATTGCTCTCTCACCCGACGGCACCAGGTTGGCGGTTGAAACCACTAGTGGATCCAGCGATGGCGGGGACATTCATATCTTGGCCATGGGTGATAGCATCCTGGCGCGCCTGACGTTTCAGAGCATCAACACGTACCCGATCTGGACCGCGGATGGCCGCTACGTGGCGTTCTCGCGGGAGCTCGACAATGGGAGCGACCGGGACATCTACTGGCAACTGGCCGATGGTTCCGGGATGGCGGAGCCATTGCTCCAACGGCCAGGGATCCAGTTCGAAGTGCAGTTCGCCCCTGATGGCGATCATGTCCTCCTTCGGGAAGGGAACGCATCGGTGGCTGACAATCTCGACCTCACCGTCACCAGGATAACGGCTCTCGACCAGGCGGAGCTGTTCCCGACGGGTGCGGGGACCGAGACTCGTGCCCCGAAAATTTCGCCGGACGGTCGCTGGGTCGCTTACGTCTCTAATGAATCGGGTGCGCCCGAGGTGTACGTCAGGCCGTTTCCCGATGCGTCCAGCGGTGCCGTGTGGCAGGTCTCTACCGAAGGCGGAACGGAACCGATGTGGGCTCACAGCGGCCGAGAACTTTTCTACAAGAGCGCGCTGAACCTGATGGCAGCGGAAGTCAGGACCGATCCGTCCTTTGCGGTCCGTGCCCGTCGGCCCCTATTCCGGGTCGGCCAGTTCTTCAACAACGTGTGGCACGCCCGGTACGACGTCCTCCCCGATGACCAGGGGTTCATCATGATTCAGACGAGCAGTGGAATCGATGGACTCGAGACGATCGTGGTGCGGAATTGGCTGGCGGAAATGGAAGAGACGGGAGGGGAGTAAGCGCCCGCTTCAGGTCCTCGTCCGCTTTCATCACGATCGATACGTACTAAGCCACGGGCTCCTTGAGCGGCTGCCGCGACACCAACAAGAACCGATCCTCCTTTTCTGCCTGCATGGTCACTGGGTCGCCCCGATCCAACAGGACCAACGATCCATTACCGACAATCGCCCGCGTTGTTGGCGGTGGGAGGGTCCATTCGACGGGTCGTAGCGCAGACCTGGGTGGTGGCGTTGGCGGCGGATCGCGTGGTGCGCCACCGGCCAAAGTATGAACCACCGCCTATCACTGGTTGGAGACTGCCAATGCGGACCCTGGTACCAGGGATGCGTCGTCAAACTGGTGCAGGTGATGCGCTCGGATGATCGACTGGAGGGCGTGCACGTAGTCCTCGCCGCGCGCAGAGTAGGACTTGAGCCCTTCGGCGACAGCCGCCCCGCTAAGAACCTCGTGCTGTGCTCGCTCCTGGGCGCGCACCTCCCGTAGCTGTGCGTAGGCCGGGTTGCTGTTGAGATTGTGCGCGTAGGCCAGCACTCCGTCTAGTAGTGTCGGGAACGCGGCCACCGCCACGTTCTTCTTACCGCTGCCGGCCACCAATCCTGCTTCTCCCTGGGAATGCGTGTGCTGTCCGAAGAGCGAGTTTCCTTCCCTGGCAAAGCGTGACGTGCCCCAGGCGCTTTCGTCCGCTCCCTGTGCCAACGCCAACGAGACCGGGATGGCATCCACTCGTGCGAGCAAGTCGTCCAGCTTTTCAGTGGAACCACGATACTCCTCGGCGAGGGCCCAGGCCCACGCTGAGTCAGCAGCGCTCCAACCTCCTTCTCGCTTCCGCAGGGCCAGCAGGCTGTCTCGCTGGGCCATGATCCGTTCATTGGCCTCGAGCGCCAGGGGCAACAGCAGTCGGATGAACAAATCCGTTTTCGCCTGTACGGGGCTCATGGACGCCATGTTGCCCGGCAGCGTCGAGGCGAACACCCGCGGGGCTTCCTTGGATGCGACGACGGAATCGAGTTGATATCCGAGGGAATCGAACAAGTGGGCGAGGGCGCTCGCCGACCCGTGGACGTCGATCGAAGCAGGGGCGTCGCGGTATTGGCCAATCAAAGAGGACGGTCCTGCAGCCACGCATGCCAGCGTAATGAATGCAAACCGATTCACCGCAACCTCCCTGTTGACGTGGCATCATCAATACTCGACCATGCCGCGCACCGCGTATGGCAGACTACTTGATAAAGGTTCCTTGCTGCAACTCGGTATACGCCTGCTTCAGTTCTTCATCGGTGTTCATCACAATGGGCCCATACCACGCGACGGGCTCCTTGAGCGGCTGACCCGACACCAGCAAGAACCGGATCCCCTCCTCACCAGCCTGGACGGTCACTTCGTCTCCTCGGCCGAACAGCACCAGCGACCGGTTCCCGGTGTCGGCACCCACGGCGTCGGCGTTGGGTCCCACACGGTCCGTCGGCGCGGCCATAGGGTCGGAGGCGTCGCGGAAGGTGCCGTTCCCCTGGAACACATAGGCAAAAGCGTGATAATCCGTTTCGACCGGGAGCGTCTTCCGGGTGTTGGGTGGCACCGACACGTCGAGGTAGCGGGGATCCGCCGCGATGCCGTCGACCGGTCCGCGCTGGCCCCAGAAGTCGCCGCACACAACTCGCACCATGGTGCCGTCGTCGTCAGTGACCTCGGGAATGTCCTTGCTCGGGACGTCCTGGTACCTCGGGTCGGTCATTTTTTCCGACGCCGGCAAGTTGGCCCACAGCTGGAAGCCGTGCATGCGGCCGTCAGGGTCGCCTTGCGGCATCTCCTGGTGCAGGATGCCGCTGCCGGCCGTCATCCATTGTACATCCCCTCCCCGCAGGGTTCCGGTGTTGCCGAGGGAATCGCCGTGGTCGACGGCGCCGGCCAGCACATAGGTAATGGTCTCGATGCCGCGGTGGGGGTGCCAGGGAAAGCCCTTCAGGTAGTCTTCGGGACGCTCGTTCCTGAAGTCGTCGAACAAGAGAAACGGGTCGAATTCGTTAGTCTTGCCGAAGCCGAAAGCGCGGTGGAGCCTAACGCCTGCACCCTCAATGGCGGGTTGGGCGGAGGAGATCTGGGTCACGGGGCGGATGGACATTAGACGGGACTCCTTTGGGTACTAAAGGTATCGCGTCCCTGTCTTGGCGCTAGCCAAACAGCCTTCCTTCCTTTGCTTGACCGACCAGCGAGGCCATTCGGGCCGCCTCGGCGGCTGCGACCTGGCGACCGAAAGGCGTGATGCAGTAGTAGCGGCGGTCCTTGGCCCCTTCGCCGTTCTCACCGACCGGTTGGATGAGTCCCAGCTCCTGCATTTCTCGGAGAGTACGATACAATGTGCCCGGCCCCAACACCTGGCGCCCGCCTTTGTCGTTCTGCTGCTGCATCAGGCCGTAGCCGTGCCGTTCCTCCTGGTTGAATAGCAACAGGAAGTCGAACACCAACGGCCGAAGCGGCAATAGTGTCTCGGGGGTGTGGTCACTCATGACGCAACGCCTCCATCGGTTCTGTCTTCGTGGCCCGGCGTGCCGGGATGTAGCAGGCGGACAGTGCGGTCGCACCCAGCAGCAGGCCGATGCCGCCAAAGGTCATCGGATCCGTCGGACTGATGCCATAGAGGAAGAATCCCAGGAACCGGGTGATGCCGAAGGCGGCGGCAAAACCGATCCCCAGTCCGACGACGGTGAGCCTGAGGCCGTGCCCGAGAAACAAACGGCGCACCCGCTCCCGTCCGGCACCGAGCGCCATGCGAACACCGATTTCACGGGTACGTTGGGTGACCATCTGGGACAGGATGCCATAGAGCCCGAGTGCTGCCAGCAACAAGCCGATGCCACCAAACCCGGTGGCGACACCGGCCGCGATCTTGGATGGCAGCAGGGACAACCCCATGATCTCCACCATCGGGGCATTCCAATCGAGCGGTAAATCCCGGGCAATCTGCCGCATGATGACGGCCATCTCCCGCGTCATCATGCCGGCAACACCGGGTTCGACACGGGCGACGAGCGTCAGATCGAGTTGCTGTTCCTGGGCCTGTGGCCGGTACATCATGAACCTCGGGTCCTCACCTATGACTCGATAGCTACCGTCCTTGGCCACGCCGACCACCGTCACAGGGAAGCCGTTCTCCTGGCCGTTGTACAACAACTGCTTGCCGACGGGATCCTCGCCGGGCCACGTGCGTCTGGCGATTTCTTCGTTGACGATCACCACTTCCGTGGCCCCCAACCGGTCGGCATCGGTAAACGACCGGCCACGAACGATGGGGACCTCCATGGTCGCGAAGTACCGGGGCGACACGACGGAGAAGTCGGTCTGACGATCGCCATCGCCTTCTGCCACCTGTTCCTGGCCAGGAACGGCAAAGGCGGCGGTCTGATTGCCCATGCTGAGAGGGAGATTGTCAATCAGTCCGACGGAGTTCACACCTGGCAGCGCCTCGGCTCTCTCGACCAAGGTTCGATACAAGTCGGCCGCTTCTGCTTCGGTGAAGTTCTGCCGGGCCAGGCTCAGACCCACGACGTGAATGCCATCGGGATTGAGACCCGGGTCCATCACACGGGCCTGTTGCAAACCACGGGACAACAATCCGGCTCCCACCAACAACAGCGCGGATCCGGCGATCTGACTCACCACGAACGCACTACGCAGGCGACTGCGATGGCTCACTTCGCCGCCGTCAGAGATCACGGCCGTCAGTGACAGACGAGTCCCCTGGAGTGCCGGGGCCAATCCGAACAGCAGTCCAGTGCCTACCGTCAGGGCCAGTGCCAGGAACAACACGCGTAGGTCGGGCGTGACGTCGAGTGCTATCGGAATGGGGAGGGGTGGCTGGTAGCCGTTGATGAGCGAAGCAGCGACATAACTCAGGGCCACGCCGCCCACCCCGCCAACCAGAAACAACACCATGCTCTCGGTCAGCAGTTGCCGCACCAGTCTCTCGCGTCGCGCCCCGAGTGCCAGGCGTACGCCGATCTCCTTGGCACGCTGCGTTGCGCGGGCCAGCAACATGCCGGCGACGTTGATGCTGCCGATCATCAGGACGGTGGCCGTCACGGCAAACAACAGCAGCATGAAAATTTTGATTGGCCCCGCCGCCGCGGCAAAGATTGGCAGGTACTTGAGGATCCGGACGCTCTGGTCCTCCATGAGCTCCGGATACTCCTGAGTCAGTTGATCGGTTATGACATTTATCCCAGCCTGGGCTTTCTTGAGGCTGATGCCGGCCTCGAGGCGGGCGACCGTTTCCATCCACGAAGCGCCCCGGTCGGTCATGCGGCGGCTGTCATTCTCGAACGTGGATTTGGCGGTAATGGGGAGGAACAGCCCAGTGGCGACCGCGCCGCCGTGGCCGTTGAATCCCTCGGTGGTGATGCCGATGATGGTGAACATGTGCCGGTTGATACGCACGGTGCGACCCAGCACCGACGGATCCGACTCGAAGCGTTCTACCCAGGTCCGATGGGTCAACACCACTACGGGGGTGTTACCGACGGTTTCTGCCTCGTCTTCGCTGAAGAAGCGGCCCATTAGCGGGCTGGTGCCCAACACGCGGAAGTAGTTGTGGCTGACCGCGAAGGCGAAAACCGGTTTCACGTGTTCGTCGTCCAGACCCTCACCACCTAGACTTGCGGGCAATGTGCTCATGGCCGCCAAGTCGAGGAGGTCGGCACCCTCGCTCCGGTAGTCGATGAAGTTCAGCCACGAGAAGGCCCCCCAGTCGTTCCGCTCGTTGGTGCGGTGTGCCGTTACCAGTTCCCCGGGTCGCTCGACACCGGGCAAGTGGCGGAACAACAAACCGTTCGTCACGCTGAACACGGTCGTGGCCGCACCGACGCCGATGGCAACGGTCAGAATTGAGACCAGTGCGAATACCGGAGATTTGCGCAACACGCGGAAGGCGTAGGTCAGGTCTTGGCGGATGGATTCCATGAGTCGACCTCTAGGGGAGTGAGCGCGTCGTCGCCGCCAGGCACTGAGGCGATCCGGCGGGGCGGTGAGGAGAATGTCCAGCGCGAGACGGCACCACAGGACGCAGGCCGCCAAGCCGGAGGCGCGCCGGGACATCGACCGGTAAGTCGATATCATTTCGTCACTTGAAGACTCTTGTAGCTCCGGGGAATAGAGCCGCAGTAGCCGGCGGTACCAGCGTTCGCCCGGGGTCACCGGGACGGCCTGGGTATATCCATGCGTGGATATACGGAAGCCCAGGAGGAAGGTTTCAGGGGGGAACGGTGTTGGGCTATGAGCCACCACCGCCTATTCGGTTCTAAGTGCCTCCAGCGGATCTGCCTCCGCCGCCCGTCTGGCCGGGAAGTAGGAGGCGGCGACCGCCACCGTCCCCAGAAGAACGGCTACCGCCGCGAAGGTTGGTACATCAGTGGTACTGATGCCGTAGACCATGGCCGAGAGGAACCGGGTCACGGCCAACGAGCCGGCCAGTCCGAGCGCGACTCCCAACAGTGCGAGTTTGGCACCCTGACCCACCACCATACCGAGCACCTTGCCGCGTCCGGCGCCCAAGGCGACGCGAATGCCCAGCTCGCGACGGCGCTGGCCCACGCTGTAGAGCATGGACCCGTATACACCGCCCGCCGCCAACAGAATAGCGACGGCAGCGAAGGTGAGTAGCATGGCCGTCAGGAACCGCGGTGTGGTCAACGACTCCTCGATGCGGGACGTCATGATGAACGGCTCGTCGATCGGTAGGTCTGGCTCCAGTTGCCAGATGGCGTCACGCAAAGCGGGGATGGCAGCCGATGGGTGCTGCGCGGTACGCACCATGAGCGCCATGTCCGAGAATCCAGCGCCGAGGTTTTCGTAAGGGACGTACATCTCGGTGCGTGTGCCCTGGTCCAAGCCCCACGCGTGCAAGCCCGACACCACGCCGACGACCATCACTTGGTCGTCCCGCAGTTCGAAGGTTCGGTTGATCACGTCGGTGCTGCCGAACAGGTCGAGCGCCATCTGCTCGGTCACAACGACGGGCCATGGTGTTACACCGGCATCGTCGGCGGTTAGCTCTCGGCCGACGACCGTGGCGCCCAGTAGCTCGAAATAGGCATCGGTCACCGGCTGAACCGATGCACGGACTTCGACTTCCTCTCCATCTACCGAGAAGCGGCTGGTCTGGTAGCAACAGTGGGTGTCGCCGTAGTAGAGGAACGGCGTGACGATGGCCACCGCGGCGTGGCTGACTCCCGGTAATGCCCGGACTCGCTCCAGGGTCAGGCGGCTGAATTGCGCTCGGGATTCTTCGTCGTAGCGTTGGTCGTCGAGAATGAGTGGGAGCACCACCACACCATCGGCATCAAACCCGGGATCGACCGATTGCAGCCGTACGAAACTGTTGAACAGCAACCCGGCGCCCGTCAGCAACACCAGCGCCAAGGCGATCTCGGCCACCACCAGTGTGTGGCGCAGGCGAGCCTTGCCCCGTCCCGCGCTGGCATTGCCCGAATCCCTGAGCGCTTCGGTGACGTGCACCTTCACTGCCTGCCAGGCCGGCGCCACTCCGAAAAGTATTCCCGTCAGGAGGGAAATCCCGACGGCGAAGCCCAGCACCCGGAGATCGACGCCCACACGGTGGATCATGGGGATGTCTCCCGGGCTCAGCATGACGAATGCCCTCACACCCAGATACGCCAGTACCACGCCGAAGAGGCCACCTACCAGCGACAACAAGGCGCTTTCGGTGATCAGTTGGCTCACCAGGCGTCGTCGGCCCGCGCCGAGCGCCGCTCGCACCGCCATCTCCCTCACGCGATCGGTGCCACGAGCCAGGAACAAGTTGGCCACGTTGGCGCACGCAATGGCCAGCATGAGGCCGACCGCTCCCATCAGCATGAGGAGCGCGCCGCTGACATCCCGAGAGGTGATTTCCTGCAACGAGGCGATCCCCATCGGCCGGGGACTCCCATCCCGTTCCTGGTAATAGTCCGGGATCTCTTCCGCCATGGCAGCGGCAACGCCGTCCAGCTCGGTTTGCGCCTGTGCCATCGGTACGTCGGCACGCAAACGCGCCGCGACCCGCAGTACGTGGTAGCCGGGGTGCTCGAAGCGCTCGGTGGGCATGTTGAGTGGGAAGTAGACTTCGGTGCCTCGCTCCACCAACGCTTCGGGCTCGTCGAATCGGGGGCTCAGGATGCCAACCACGACCGTGGGCGTCCCGCTCAGGTTGACGGTAGCGCCGATTACGTCGGGGTCAGCGCCAAAGCGCCGCTGCCAGAATCCGTGGCTGAGAACCACCACCGCCGCCCCGCTGGTGAAATCGTCGCCCCCGAAGAGACGGCCGTATGCCGGCTGCCCACCAAACAACTCGAAGAATCCCGCGTCGATGGCGGCGCCGGTCAATCGCTCGGGCCTACCGGTACCCGTCAGGTCGACGTCACTGGGATCGACTGCCGTAATAATCTCGTACGCCGATGTACGCTCTTGCCACGCGCGGTAGCTCACGCCCGAGTGACTGGGATCGGTGAAGTAGACCAGGCGATCGTGGTGGGGGTAGGGAAGTTGGCGCAGCATGACGCCGTCGACCACCGAGAATATGGTAGTAGTGGCACCCACGCCCACCGCGATGAGCAACAGGGCGGTGAGGGCAAAGCCGGGACGCTTGCGGTAGCTACGAGCGGCTTGACGCAGCTCGTTGATGATCCGATTCATGGGCTCGCGCCCTCCTTTATGCTGTGAGTCCGATTGGTCGCCCGCCGGACCCCAGTTGTTCTTGAGGGTATCCCAATGTTCGCGCACGCTCACGGATAGCAGTCGCAACACGGAAGAGAGCCACAGAGTCACCACGGCGAGAGATCCCCGTGATTGCGCCTGGTACACCATCTCCCGAAACGTCTCCACGACGTCCGCGCCGTAGGCGTGGCGGAAGTCTTGTGGCAGCAGCGGCAACAGGCCGCAGTAACTACGGACCGCGAGGCTCGGTTCTCGATCCACCAACACGCTACTGGTCATCAGATCAACTTTCTTGCTCGGGCCAACGTGGCCAAATCCGCCAGTCGCTCGGCCTCCGCTTTCACCACGCGCTTGCCCTGTGGAGTGATGCGGTAGTAGCGGCGCCGATCGTCGCCGGCGGCATCGTCTTCGGGTGCGTCGGCCTCAGCCACCAGGCCGTCTTTGGTGAGACGCTTGATGGAGCGATAAAGGTTGGCAGGATCGATGGTGACTGCGCCGGCCGTGTCTTCTTCGACGTCCTTGATGAGACCGTACCCGTGTCTCTGGCCGGCGCTCAGGGCAAAGAGCATGAGGTAGTCGCGGGGCTGGAGCGGGAGGAAACTTTGGATGTCGGTGTCCACTGGGCTGTCCGGTTGAAGGTCGGACGTAAGAATATCAGTCTGATGACTAATAGTCAATTGACTAGTATATATGGGGCGCGAGTATCGATCTGAAACATATTTGGTATGTATTCCGTTGTAGGCCATATGACAAAACCAATTCCATCCCTGGCCGAGTTCGAACTGTATGTCACGCTGGCCCTGGCCCGCCTTGAGGACCAGGGCTACGGGGCTGCCGTCAAGCGAGAAATCGAAGGGCGGACCGGTCGCGCTGTATCGATCGGTGCGGTCTACGCCACCTTGGGCCGGTTGGAGGACAAGGGCCTGCTGGCTCACGCAGTCTCGGAACCGACACCGGTCCAGGGAGGCCGGGCCCGCAAGCTCTATCACCTGACCGAGCTGGGTCAGGAGGCGGTGCGGCAAGCCACGTTCAGGTTGGAAAGAATGATGGACGGTCTGGCGCCGGACAGCGGTGCGGGTGCGGGGCGAGGACGATGATCGAGCCCCGCATGTCCCGCTGGTTCGTGGCTCGGGCCGTTCATCCGGACGACCGGCCCTTCCTGCTCGACGATCTGGCCGAGGAGTTCCACAGGCGCATGGCCAGTGACGGATCTGGCGCCGCCCGGCGATGGTACCGCGCCGAGGCGATGAAGTCGATGGTCCCCAGCATCACACGGAGAATCCAGCTCGGGGTTCGAGCTGGACTGCGCCACTTCTTTGCAGCGTTCCGAACGGGTGGAGGACACAGTCCCATGGATCAATGGCGTCAGGATGTGCGTTACGCGGTGCGGGCTTTGTGGAAGAGGCCGGCCTTCACGGCGGTAGCGGTGGTGACGTTGGCCGTGGGGATCGGAGCCAACGCCACGATCTTCAGCGTGGCCAACGGTTTGCTTCTCAAGCCGGTGCCAGGGCTGGGTAATACGGAACGCCTGGTGGAGGTCTCACGCAACCTCGATGGGAGCTTCTTCGACGTGTCCTATCCGGTGGCGGCCCATTACCGGGAATCGAGCGACGTGCTGGAAGATCTGGCGGGGTTCGCCATGATGCCGCTGGCCTTCAGCGAGACGGCCGAGTCCGGGGCGTCGGAACCGCGGATCGTCATGGCCGTGAACACTACCGGCAACTACTTCGATCTCCTTGACGTGCGGCCCGAGTTGGGGCGCTTCTTTGCCGTGGGGGAGGCGGACTACCCGCGGGTTGAGCCGGTGGTGGTTCTGGGCCACCAACTGTGGCAAGAACGCTTTGGCGGCGATCCCGCCGTGCTGGGCCGGACGGTGCGTATCAACGATTACCCGGTGCAGGTCATCGGCGTGACGCCGGCAGATTTCGGTGGGCACCTCGTCGGTTTGGCGGTTGACGTATACGTGCCGCTGGGTCTGCCGGCGCCCGGGCTGCGGACACCTGAGACGCTGGATCATGCGGAGAGTGGTGTATTGGAGACCTTGGCCCGTCTGAAGCCGGGGGTGTCCAGATCGCAAGCAAGTCAGGCGCTGAGTATCGAGGCCCGCCAGTACCTCAATAGCGTCGTCGGAGGTTACGACGAGGACGACTACATCACCCGCGTCATGGCGTGGGGCCCGGTTCCGGCGCCAGGGCGGGTTGGGGTGATGGCCTTTTTTGGAATAATGCTGTTCCTGGTCGGGTTGGTGCTGGCTTTGGCTTCGATCAACGTGGCCGGGATGCTGTTGTCGCGAGCGTTGCAACGGTCGCGTGAGATCGCGGTACGCCTGTCGTTGGGCGCCAGCCGGCGCCGACTGGTGCGGCAACTGCTCACGGAGACGGTGGTGCTGTTTCTGGTTGCCGGTGCGGCTGGATTGGCGTTGACGTTCATGCTGACCGATCTCATGCTGGCGTTCAAACCGGCACTACCTGACTGGATCAATCTTCGGCTCGACGTGGCGCCCGATTGGCGAGTGATGCTGTTCGCCGGCGGAGTGGCAACGCTGGCCGCGATCATTTTCGGACTGGCGCCGGCGCTCCAGGCCACGCGAACCGATTTGGTGAGCGTCCTGAAGGATGGAGCGGGGAGCGCCGCCCCGGCACGCACCCGGCTCCGCAGCCTCATGGTGGGCGGACAAATGGCAGTCTCGCTGGTGTTGCTGGTGGCGGCTGGGCTATTCGTACGGTCCATCCAGGAACTGGATGGGAACGATAGTGGCTGGAGATCGGAAGGTCTCTATGTGATCAGCCTCGATCTCGAGTACCTGGGCATGAACCGGGAAGTGGGGCGGGCGTTCTATGCTGAATTGGGTGAGCGAGTCCGGGCGCTGCCGGAAATCGAACAAGCCGCCTATGCCGTCAAGTTGCCCATCGGGGGCCACTCCTCTTTCGGATTGATCAACGTTCCCGGAATGGAACCTCCCGAGGACGCCGGTGGCTATCAGGCGTATGTGCATACCGTCTCACCCGGCTACTTCGAGACTCTCGACATTGCCTTGGAGCGGGGCCGCAGCTTCGACCAAGGCGACACCCCTGAGAGAGAAATGGTGGCGGTGATCAACCAGGCCATGGCAGGCCGGTTGTGGCCCGACGGCAACGCGGTGGGCGAGAGGTTCTATCTGGGTGCAGCGGGAGAGGGTACTCCAGTAGAGGTGATCGGAATTGCAGAGAACGCCACCCACGACGTCGAAACGCTCAACGCCGTCGCCGGGACAGTGCCGCCCAATTTCTATTACGTGTCGACCGTGCAAAGATATTCCGCGGATCAAAAGCTCTACGTTCGCCCGGTAGGCGGTAGATCCGAAGTCCTCGGCGATGTCCATGCGCTCATCCGCGCCATGGCTCCCACTCTGCCGGCGGCGGCCGCAATGCCACTGGACGATATGCTTGGGCTGTTCGTGTTGCCGCAACGAATTGCGGCCTGGGTGGTGGGCGTGTTGGGTCTCCTGGGCCTGTTGCTCGGTGCGGTGGGTGTCTACGGTGTGACGGCGGTAGCGGTGGGGCAACGGACCCATGAAATCGGCGTGCGCCTGGCGCTCGGCGCTCGAGCCACAGACGTCCTGAGACTGATGATGAGGCGGGGCCTGCAGGCGCCGGTAGTTGGCATGGTGGTGGGGTTGGGCTTGGCCACCGCCGTGTCGTTGTTACTGGTCGGCGGTATGCCTGGTATCAATGCGGGATTGTTGGGGCGTGTGTCTCCCTTCGATCCGATCACCTTCGGCAGTGTGATGGTGGTGTTGGGGTCGGTGGCTGTGGCCGCGGTACTGGTTCCGTCGCGCCGTGCTTCGCGGATGGATCCAGCGAGGACGTTGAGGAGCGAATGAGGGTCGGCGGTCGGCTGGCGGCGATCGGCTGTCGGCTAACGGACGTTGGCAGTTAACTTTCGTCGGAGAACGACAAGCATTCTCCGCACCGACTTGAGGGTTGTCAACAGGGGCGTGTGTTGGGCCTCGTTCAAGTAGCCCAGGTCCAGGGCAAGCTGCAGATGATAGTCCAACTCATACGCTGAGCCGATCGCCATGTTGGCGTATCGACCTCGTTCCTTGTCGCCGCTCTTGCCCAACCCCTCTGCTAGGTTCGCCGGGATTGACGCCCCTGCGCGACGAATCTGACGAACAAGATCGAAACGCTCGTTCGAAGGGAACGATTCGGTCGCTCGGTACAGATCCAGCACTAGGGAGTGAGAGCTCTGCCAGACACGGTACTTTCGAAAGTCCGCCATGATCCCCAATCTCTCATACCGCGTGCCTGCTGACCAATCAATTTGCCGCACATAGGTACGGATTTCTCCACTAAGTTACCCGCCGACCGCCGACCGCCGACCGCCGACCGCCGACCGCCGACCGCCGACCGCCGACCGCCGACCGCCGACAGCCCATTAGCTCCCCACGAACAACAACATCATCGTGGTGGCATAGATGGCCACCATCGCCCAGGAGTCCCAAGCCATCACTCTCTTCCTGGTGATCGTCTGATAGGTGACCGCTACGATGACGATTGCGCTCATGAGGATGGCGCCGAGCGCAGGAATGATGTGAATCGGCTGGACGGCGACAAAGAGAGACCCGGGGACATAGAGTAGATCGTCGACGGCGAGGATGGCGATGTTGAAGATGTTGCTCCCGAGGAGACCACCGAACGCAAGGTCGATGGCTCCCAGCCGGACCGCCGATATCGAGGTGACGACTTCCGGGAGGGATGTAGAAAATGCGATCACGCTGTTACCGATGACGGTCTGTCCCAGTCCGGTCTGCTCTGCCAGTCGTTCGCCTATCGAGGGCAGGGCCGTTGCTGCCACGATCACGAGGATGGCATTGAAGGCGAAGCGGCTGTAGATGAACATCGAGGAGTGATCGGTCGGGGTCCGCGCCTGGGCGATGCGAGACAGGTCCCCGGTTGTGCGGTCGCGCTCGTACTGGAAAATCGAGCGAATGGCCCAGAAATAAATCAACAGGATCAAGGGCGAGAGGATACTGAACCACCCGAGCTGCGGGACGAGTTCTCCGGCAAACAGCCCCAGGCTCGTTATGCCGAGGAGGAGAATCGAGAAGCCGACCGACAGGACATGTCCCCGGTGGACCTTGGTCCACACCGGTACCCGCCCACCCATGGCATCGACTCCAGAGAGAATGAGCAGATTGAACATGCAGCTTCCCAGCACGTCACCCATGGCGATATCGGGGATTCGATACACAGCGACGGCGCCGATACCGGTCAGCAGTTCCGGTAGCGATGTCACCGACGCCACCATGGCCACCCCTATCCATGTCCGCGACATGCCGGTACGCTCAGCGATGAGGTCGCCGTAACGAATCAG
>CAXMUQ010000035.1:0-23783 GCA_964196605.1 uncultured Acidimicrobiia bacterium | reverse complement strand
GATCACCCAGACAACATACAGTACGCCGTAGCCGGTTCCGTTGCGGAACGGCAAGCCGATCAGCATGAACAGCCAAATGTGCGCCAGGTAGAAGAACATGGGCGACCGCCCGTACACGTCGAGCACTCGGCGCCAGGCTGCTGGGAGATACTGTAAGGCGCCCATTAGCAGCAGATTGATTCCGAGGGTGACGGTCAGGAACGTCAGGCTGGGTGGATACTTGGTCACGTTCAGGAAATCGATGACGGTGGGGCCGGGAACCGTGTGGTGGTTGCCGAAACCGCCGCCCGCGCGCATCACGACGAACGACACCAGGAACGCGATTCCCGTGCCGGTGGCGATTCGGACGAAGGACTGCGGTTTCCTTCCCGCCAAACGGCCCAGCGCCATGCCGCACAGGGTGACACCCAGCCACGGTACCACGGCATAAATGACGAAAATGAATCCGGTGATGCCAGGCGCGTTGAGTAACCGCATGAGGGGATTGAACTGGACCATCGCCTGTGACGCATCCGGCGTCAGCAGTTGGCTGGCTACTGCCGCTCCGATTCCAGCCACCAGCAATACCATGGTCGGCAGTGCCGACAGGATTCCGGCGATGATCATCGACACTCCGAGAGCAGTCAAGACGCCGAACAGAAAGCCCCCACTGAAGGCTCCTCCCGGGGTTACCGCGACCGGCCAAAGTGCGTCTGGGTTGGCGGCCAGGAAGCCGGTTATCCAGGCGGGGTTCTCCAGGAACTGGTTGATCAGTATCAGGACGAGCCCCCGAGTGATGAAGTAACGAGCCACTCGACCCTGGCTCCATCCCAGGGCGATACGGGATTCCCGGAACAGCGCCATCCCAGCGCCCATCAACAGAAAGAAACCAGGCGCGCTCAGATGAGTGATCGCCCGAGTAAAAAAAGCGATCACGCTCGGGTACTCCGGCAGCGGTACACCCCAATATTCGCCGGGGTGCCGCTTGGCCACGAAGAACGCCACGTGGTCTATTGCCATCACCACCATGATGAATCCACGCAGAACGTCGAGTTGGGTCAGCCGCCTGGAGGCCGCCGCGACGGTGGTCGCCCCGTCGGGCGGACTGGCTGCGATTTCATGTGGCGCAACGGTGTCGGTCACGGACTCTCCAGAATGGTCTCGGAATCGTCAGGCATGGACTCAAAGAATGTGGAGTCCCGCCAGGCAATTCGCCACTACGTCCTGCACCCTACGCCCTTTCCGCCCCTCCTACTCCCCCCGCGAGTTTCGAGTATCTTCAATCCCACCTTCCACCACGAGCATTCACGCATGACCAAACGGGCCAATCCGTACCTGAAGGGCAAGCGCATCGATCCCGAAGGGATCACCGGGAAAGAGAGCGTCGCCGATCTGGTGGACAACGCTTTTCTGGCGTACAACGGTAGCCGGCTGAGGGAGGGGTGCCAGTTATTCGTTCAGCAGATGCTGGATCCCGACGTGACGGTAGGCGTGAGTTTAACCGGAGCGATGACGCCCGCTGGGCTGGGGATGAGCAGCTTGATTCCTCTCATGGAGGCGGGGTTCATCGACTGGATCGTCTCCACCGGCGCCAACCTGTACCACGACTGCCATTTCGGGTTGGGACTTGCCCTGCATCAGGGCTCCCCATTCGTCGACGACGTTGAACTCAAGGAAAACAACGTCGTCCGCATCTACGACATCCTGTTCGATTACGACGTCCTGCTTTCAACCGACGATTTCACCAGGCAGGTTTCGGCGCGACCCGAATTCCAGCGTGCCATGAGCACCGCCGAATACCACTACCTCCTTGGCGGATACGTGCGGGAGCGGGAGAAGGCTCTGGGTTTGTCGCGCCGGTCGATGCTTGGTGTGGCGCACGAATTGGGTGTGCCGCTCTATACCAGTTCACCAGGCGACAGTTCCCTCGGGATGAATGTCGCCGAGGTGGCGTTGGCTGGAAATAAACTCAGCTTCGATGTAACGGCTGATGTGAACGAAACCGCGGCCATCGTCCTAGCCGCCAAGCGCTCGGGTGGCCGCCACGCGGCCATCATGATAGGCGGGGGCAGTCCCAAGAACTTCCTGCTACAGACCGAGCCGCAGATTCAGGAGGTGCTCGGCATCGACGAGAAGGGGCACGACTATTTCTTCCAGATAACCGACGCCCGTCCCGATACCGGCGGGCTGTCCGGAGCCACGCCCGCGGAGGCGGTCAGTTGGGGCAAAATCGATCCCGACAGACTTCCCGATTCTGTGGTTGCCTACGTGGACTCGACTGTGGCCCTGCCGATCCTGACGGCGTACGCGCTGAACCGTCACGAGCCTCGACCGGTCAAACGGCTCTACCACAAGCGGGACGACATGATGACCCTCCTGGTCGACGAATATCGCGCTGCCAAGAAGAAACGGGACGAGCGCGCGGTGGCCGCGACGACGTCGATGACGCGTGGCGGCGGCTGACGTTCCGGGAGTCTCCCTGCTCCCCAGCCGAAAGTACAGCGCGTACTCGCTGGGCCTGCTGGCGTTCATCAACGTTCTCAACTACCTCGATCGCAACGTCATCTTTGCGCTGTTCGAGCCGATCAAGCGCGATCTGCTGCTGACCGACACCCAACTCGGCTGGCTCGCCTCGGCCTACATCCTGGTGTTCTCGATCGCAGTGCTCCCGTTCGGCGTGTTGAGTGATCTCCGGTCACGGCGCGCGGTCATTGCCGGTGGTGTTGGCGTGTGGAGTGCTTTCACGCTACTCAGCGGCATGGTGCGCGGCTTCTGGAGCCTGTTCACCTGTCGCGCCATGGTGGGAGTAGGCGAGGCCGCCTACGGACCGGCTTCTCTGTCGCTGGTGGCCGACTTCTACCCCGGCCGTGGCCGAGCGATGGCCATGGCGATTCTCGCGTCGGGCGTGGCGCTTGGTGGGGTACTCGGCATCTGGCTGGGAGGGCAACTCGAGGCGATCTACGGCTGGCGGGTGGCCTTCATGGCTGTGGGAGCCCCCGGATTTCTGCTGGCCTTCCTGGTGAGCCGTCTGCGGGATCCGACGCGCGTCATTGCCCGGGTCCGCTTGAGGAAGTCGCTTCGCCGATTGGAAATTGGCCTTTCCGCCGTGATGCGCCAATTCCTGCCGCTGTTGACGTTGAGTGGTATCGGACTGGTTATCGCCTTCTGGTTGGCTCGGGCTCGCCAGATCGATGCCGCCATCGATATCGCGGTGCTCGGCGCCTTTGTCGGGCTGGGGCTGGCCCTCAACATATTCCGTTGGGTGCGGCACATCCAGGCAAATCAGATCGACGACACGCCGTTCGGCGGTGGCATGGGGGACGCGCTCGACGAGATGCTCGGTGGCGTACGGTTCGTGCTGCGCACGCCGACGCTGGTCTATGTGTTCCTGGGTGGCGCCCTGTTTTCGTTTGGGGTTAACGGCTTGGTGGGATGGGCTCCGACTTTCTTGTCGCGGGAGCTGGCCCTGAGTCCCGCCGGCGCAGCCGTGTTGCTGGGCAAATGGGGATTGGTCGCCGGGACCGCGGGGACACTGTTCGGCGGGTTCCTGGCCGATTGGCTGCGACACTACACCCGTCGCGGTCGTATCCTGACCGCCGCCAGTGGCGTCATCATCGGCGCCGTGCTAGCTCTGTGGCTGCTGCGGATCCGCGACCTCGATCTGTTCGTCCCGGTATTCGCGGTCTCCTTCTTCTGCATGACATGGTTCAACGGTCCCATTAGCGCCGTGATCTTCGATGTCGTCCCCATGCGTATCGGCGCCACGGTGATGGGAGCGTACCTGTTGTTCATTCACTTGATGGGCGATGCCATCTCGTTCCCGCTAATCGGGTTCCTGTCAGACAGATTCGGTATCGATCTCGCAGTCATGGTCCTTCCCGCCGTGGCAATTGTCGGGGGCATGGTAGTCATGACGGGAGCCCTTACCGTGGTCAGGGACATGGACCGGGCTTCGACCAGGGTCACGGGTACCTTCAAGAGATCGAAACCTGTTCCTCAGGACTCGGTCCGCCGCCCGTATCCCTAACTCCCGCCAAGGCTTACGCTCCAAGTATTCCGCCACCTGCAAGGCTCTTCACCGTCGGCCACTTGACAGTAGCGTGATGGCGCGGACCATTGAAACATGGTAACCGATTGCCATGCAAGGAGTTGGTCGGGGCGACTCGGATCGGCACAACTCGTGCACTTTCATTAGTCATGATGGCTGATGACACAAACTTGAATCCTAACCCCGAGCGCGATCTCGATTTCGAATCGGGCCAGGTGCCGGTGCTACGTCTCCAAGGGGCGATGTGGGATCCCGTTGCGCTCGATACCTGGCGCGAGGCTCTCTCCGGCTTGATACGGTCGGAAATACCGCACGAGTTGATGGGGATGTGGCTGTTCGCCGGGAACGGTGAGGCAGTTCTGGTGGGGCCGGGTGATCTTGCGGCCGACCACCTCGCCGTTCCGCTGCCCGATCCGCAGGTAGATCCCGCGGATCTGTGGCGACTCGAGGGGCGGGTTACTGACGCCGGCTACGGTTCGGCTCTGGCCATGGCCGTGCCTCACGGTGAGCGGGACGTTGGATTGGTCCTGTTCGCCACACTTGAGCCCGACAAGTATCACGACGGAGAAATTTCGTTTCTGCGAGGTACCGTGGCCGGATTGGGTGCCACCATGGCGCGCGTGGCGCAGCAGTGGGACCATCAGCCCGCGGCGGAACACGACGATGAAGAACCGCTCTATCGTCGTCGCGACGAGCCGGGCCGGGCACTCCTCGAGTTGCGAAGCTTGATGGCCGGTTTGGCCGATACGGTGGCCATCAGCAAGTCCCCCGATTCACTGTCGGCGGGATTGTCCCATGCCCTCACGGCCGTGGTGCCGCACGATCGAATCGAGATCGTCGTACCGCAGCCAACGCGCAACGACTTCTACCGCCTGGGCGCTCACGAAGAGGGGGCGCTGTTCTCGCACCGGAAGCTGTCGATAGAGGCGGAAAATTTCGACCCCGCTGGTCTGTTCGGGGAGGACGGGATCTTGGTCGTCGATGACGTAGCCAGTGATTCCCGGGGGCCTGTGTGGCCGTCTCAAGAGCTGGGCGCAGAAAGCGTGAAGGCGGTAGTCGGTGCTCGCTTGGGTTTGGAGAGCAGCCCGGTTGGCTATCTCCTACTCGGCAGTCTGGGGCCGGGCATGTACGGGAACGCCGACGTCGAAGTACTGAGGACCATCGCTCCACTAATTGCGCCACGCGTGCAGGAATTCTGTCTCGCCGGTCAGGTGAAGACTCTACGAGCGCATCTCGGCGTACTCCGGCAAGCGCCTTCGCACATGGGCCGCATAGCCGAACTCCTGGCCACGACCGCGCATCTCGGAGTTGCCACCAGGATGTTCGCCGAAGAGGCCAACGCTGTTCTCCCGTTCGAGCGTCTCGAATTCGCTCTCAGAGTCGGGCGCAATACTGATGTGGTCGTGCTGACGCCGGGTGACGGTCGGCCACTGAACGATCTTCCAGCCATCGATGTATCCGGAACCGAGTTGGGGCGGGTGCTCCAGTCTCAGATTACCAATGCGCTGGCGCCGGCTAGTCAGCCGAGCGATCTTGCCGCCGGCAGGTTGAGCGCAGCGCTGGTAGTGCCGCTTCGGGTAGCGGGTCGTGTGCTCGGAACCATG
Organism: uncultured Acidimicrobiia bacterium; assembly: GCA_964196605.1. Lineage (GTDB taxonomy): Bacteria > Gemmatimonadota > Gemmatimonadetes > Gemmatimonadales > GWC2-71-9 > N074bin45. The sequence goes on along the minus strand of CAXMUQ010000035.1, from coordinate 18,152 downwards.
ACCCTCGTCGCCAAGGGGGATATGTCCTTCGGCCAGGCCGACCTAGTGCTGGCCCAGCAACTGGCCGACATCGCCGCACCGCATCTCGAACTACACCGCAGGGCGGCGCTGTCGAGTGGATCTTAGGGTCGGAAGACGAGGATTGGGTGGTAGGGGAGCGATCAGTTATCAGTAATTAGAAGACAGTTCTGCGTCACGAGTAAGCGTCCTACGTCCCACGCCCTACGCCCTACACCCTACCCACCACGCACGACGCACTCAACCACCTCCCATCCCCATCCGACCCGTCACCATCCGCACTACCCACGCCGCCAGCAAGACTGCGGCGAATCCAACGACGACCATCGGTCCAGTCGGCAAGTCCCAACGGAACGACGCGGCCAGTCCTACGGCAGAGGCAATGAGCCCGGCGAGCCAGGCAATGACCGTCAGCCGAGCTGGTTTGTTGGTGAACTGAAACGCTACTGCCGCCGGCACGACCAGGAACGAGAACACCAGCAGCACGCCGGCGATGGGTACCGAGAAGGTGATCACCACTCCGAACAAGAGATAGAAGGCGAAGTCCCACGCCTTGATGTTCCATCCTTTGCCGGCGGCTTCCTCGGGTGAGAGCGAGATGGTGAGGAATCGGTGCCGCAAGAGGAATTGCATGGCTCCGATCACAGCATAGATGCCGGCCAATGTGAGGATGGTCGGCCAGGTTACCCACAGCAGGTTGCCGACCAGGATTTCCTTGATGGCCTCACCGCCGTGCGGCACCCTGTCGGCTACCAGGATTGCCATGGCGGCGGCTACGACATACACGATGCCGATGATGGCTTCCTGAGGAACGCGGCCGTGCTTGCGGGTTCTCGTCAGGGAGAACAGGAGTGCGCCGAACGTGGTGAATCCCAGCGACCACACGAGTGTGACAGGTGATTCATGGTCGACTCCTGTCAGAATGGCGACGGTCCCACCGAGGGCGGCCATCTGCGCCAGAGCTAGGTCGACGAAGATGACCCCACGCGCCAGCACGTGTACTCCCAGGTAGGCGTGGAGCGCCACGATCACCAGGCACGCAGTAAGCGGCGGCAGTAACAGTTCGAGCATGCCTTACTCCTATCGGTAGGCCGCACCCAACGACGATATCCAAAGATCGACCAGATCGAAGTACGTCTGGATGCCGGGCTCTCCTTCTGTGTTCTCCGGCACGATCACGGCAGTAGCGCCTGTGCGCTCCGCCACTTGGTCGATCTGATTGCTCGGATAGTAGTTGGCCGCGAAGATGGCCGGGACACCCTGGCTTCGCATCAAATCGATCAGGTCGCGCACGTGCCGCGGCGTAGGCGGGATGCCGAGCTTGGGCTCTACGTACCCCACGCAGGGTATGCCAAATCGTCGGCTGAAGTACGACCATTCGCGGTGGTAGCAGACCATCTCACGGTCGCGGAACACCGCGGCGTCGGCGAACCATCCGGTCATCAGGCTGGTCAGCGGTTCGTTGTGGAGCGTGGTCTCGGCGAGAAAGCCGTACAGTCCATTGGTTGAGAGCAGCAGCAGCGTCGTCTCCACTGTCAATGCGGCCACCAACTCCTCGCCGATTAGTGCCTCGGCTACGCGCCGCTCGAAGTGTCGCTCGGCCTCCTGGAAGGTGGTCGTCAACTCGGGCGCCACTCGCGAGAGTCCTGCCAGAATGTTGCGAGCGACGATGATGGCATTCCACGGGTCGCTCAATACGTGTGGATTGCCGTAGATGTGAATGTCACCCTGGCTCCGGTCTGCCGATGCCGGGATCTCCACGACGTCAACTCCAGCCGAAGCGGCAACATAGCCAGGCGCCCCGGGCAATACGTCTCGATTGCCTGCCCGGTCGAGAAGGGCGGGGACCCACAATTCCAGGTCCATACCCGTGGTCACGAACAGATCGGCATCCCGAATCAGGCTCACATAGCTGGGCTTGGGTTGTACGTAGTGGGGGTCTTCATCACCGCGGGCAATGGCTTGGGTTGTGCCGGCATCACCGAGGATTTCTTGTGCTATGGCGGCGTACGTCGTCAACGTCGTGACCACCTTCAGGTCTTGCGCCTGCGCCGTTGGAGGAATTGCCACGCTGGCGACGATCATGAATATCGAAACAGGCTTCATCAGTAGGCCTCGTGGCGATGCGGACCGAAGGCAAAGACCAGCTGCACACCGATTTGATTGCGGGTTCCGAGGAGATCCCCTTCCTCGTGCCGGCCTTCCAGTCGGAAATAGACGAATTCGCTCTGCCACCAAGTGATGGTGGGAACGACGGCCCACTCGGTATCGTTCGGCCCGCGAGGAGCCTCAGCCCAATCGAAGCGCGTGGCAAACACCCAACGCCGGTCGTACCGGAACGACATATCGCCGTACATGCCGTATCGGTCGAGTGTCACACCTCGCTCCGTCGAGTGGAACAGGTATCCCTCGGTGCGTATGGTAAACTGGCGGCGGGCGCCGGTTCGCGGCGGCCGTACGGTGAATCGCAGGTCGGCTCCCACGATGCGGCTCTGCAGGGTATCGGCGCCGGAGTTGGCGCCCAACGCCGTCACTCCCAACTGAAAGAAGGTGGCGGGAGAAAGCTGCCAAAAATTCTTCAGCCGGCCGAGAAGCATGATTTGCCGGCTTTCGCCGCCGATGGGATCGCTGTCGACCGTAGTGCCCTGTAGCCAGAGTTCGTGGGTGCCGCCGGCGAGGGTCATCGACAGCGGATTGTACAGTGACACACCCACGCTCTCCAATCCATCCGGACCGAAGAACCGGCGATACACCAACGGGAACTCGCCTTCAGGGAGTGCGTGCAAGTGGACACGGTTGAGGTCGCCGATTTCGTTGCGGAATTTGCCGAAGTCGCCCCGGCTGTTCAGCGGTAGTCCGGCCCAGTAGACGTATGCCTCTTCGATACCGATTTCGTCTCCCTCGGCCGTCACGAAGACCTTGGCCTTCGACACCGGATCAAGCGTAGCTTGGAAGGCGAACTCGATCTCCCGTAGAAAGAAGTTGTTCTCCGGCGGATTCTGCCCTTCGCGAACCTCCGCGCGGACGTCGCCGGTAACGCTGACCTCGGGATTGAGGTCGTTGAGGTTGCGCGGTCCCGCGGCACCCGGTACCGGGGTGGTGACGGAATCGCGGCCTGCTCCGGCCGCCCTCGCCGCCGAATCGGCGGCGGCGCGTAGGGCGGCCAAATCGTCTACCGGTTCTACTTGAGCGACCGCCTGGAGCCCGGGGCAACCGGCGGCAGCGACACGCTCCAGCCGCTCGGCCAACCGGTCGATGGCCGTTGCCAGGGAATCGGTAGTGGCGTCTCCAGTCGGTTGCCAGCCGGCAAGCCGCAATGGCGCAGTTGGGCAAACACCGCGCTCGAGCGAATCGAGCCGCGCGGTGAGCCTTACCAGGTTGCCAGTCAGGGAATCGATCCGTGCGTCCTGTGCCGCCACGCGAGTTACGCCAGCGGCGATCAGGATCCCCGCAGCGACCAACGCCCGCTGCAGGAGCCGCGCCCAGCTGCCGCCGGGGTTGCCATGTTCTTTCAAGTGCTCCTCTCCTCATTCATGCCACACATCCCACACCCGCCACACCTGGACGAGTCGATCGGGTTGCTGGACGTCGGGTCGACTACCCGAGTTGAGGAGGTGCGCGGGACTCCGGGAGTCGGAGGATGGGGAGGAGCCTGGGGATCTGAGAGTGCCTCAGCCCGTTGGCGAGCCAGGTCTCCTGGTTCGGCTGCAGATGGTCACGCGGTGGGAAGGTCAGTTTGGGTCCGGCGACAGACAGACCAAGGTCACACAGGTGCTGATGATCGAGACAGGTACCCGGCTGTTCGATGTGGCGGCCGTCATGCTGTTCGACGAGGTCCAGGTGGTGCCGCACGATGTCAGCCCCAGCAGCGCTCCCGCCACCGATCACAAAGGTGATCGTCAGCGCGAGGGCTTTGAGACGGACGGACAGGTGGGTGGGCATGAGTACACAGTTAATGTCTTTTCTGGTGGCGACTTATGCAAGAGGCGGAAAGGGGCGGTAGTGCGTGGTTGACAAACCTGCGGCTCACTCAGAAACCCCTGTACTGCCCTCGCTGCCCTCGCCGCCGCTGGCCGCCGCCAGCGGCACCACCTGCGGGGCTCCGATATCCGGCCCCGGCCCCGGATGTCCCACGATCGTCACAGGCCAGCGGTATACCCGGCCGATGATATCGGCCTCGACCACCTCGACTGGTGTCCCGGTGGCCGCCGGGCGGCCATGATCCAGTAGTAGCACCCGGGTAGCGTAACGCGCCGCCAGGTTGAGGTTGTGGGTGGCGATCACCACCGTCTTGCCATCGTCCCGAGCCAGCTGGACCAACAGCTCGAACATGGCCATTTCGTGGTGGATGTCGAGCGCGGCGGTGGGCTCGTCCAGTACCAGGGTGTCGGGTTCCTGGGCCAGGGCGCGCGCCACTCGGGCCCGTTGTCGCTCGCCGCCCGACAGTGTGCCCAATGGCCGCTCCGCCAACTCTACTATCTCGCAGCGCTCCAAAGCCTGGTCGATCGCCTGGCGGTCGTCCGATCCTTCGGCCCGCCAGGCACCCATGTGCGGGTAGCGTCCCATGGACACCAGTTCGCGCACGGTAAGAGGAAAGGTGATCTGCTCGAGTTGCGGTACCACTCCCACGTGTCGCGCATATTCGCGACGAGGCCAGCGACCGACGGGAAGGTCCAAGTAATGTGCCTCGCCTGCTGTCGGTGTTACCACGCCCAGCAGCAGCTTGAGCAGGGTAGACTTGCCCGAGCCGTTCGGTCCGAGCAGAGCGAACACAGAGCCCGGTGGAACCTGCATGGTCAATCCGTCGATGGCTGGCTGCGCTTGTCCCGGGTAACGATACTCGAGAGCGTTGGTGGCGAAGGTCTGCCCGGTTGACATCATTTGTTGCTCCGCATGAGCAACACCACGAACACGGGAACGCCAGCCAACGCTGTGACGACGCCGGTCGGCAGTTCGGCCGGAGCCGCGATGGTACGAGCCACCGTGTCGGTCACCATCAGGAATGACGCGCCGGCCATCATAGAGGCCGGCAGGAGCATCCGGTGATCGCTGCCCCACACCAGGCGCAGTGCGTGTGGCACGATCAAACCCACGAATCCAATAACTCCACTTACCGCTACCGACGCCGCCACCAGCAGCGACGTCATGAGATAGGCGACCAACTTCACGGTCCCGACGCGGGTGCCCAGGTAGAGGGCCGTGTCTTCACCGACGGCAATGAGGTTGAACGGACGGGCGAGTGCCATCAGCACCAACGCGGCGGGAAAGAGATAGGCTGCCAGCAGGCTCACCGACCGCCAGGTGGCTCCCGAGAGGTTGCCCATCATCCAGAACACCGCCGCGCGAAAGGTGTTGGCGTCGGCGAAGTTGAGCAGCAGCAGAATTATTGCGTTGAAGAACGCGCCCACCACCACGCCGGCGAGGAGCAGCACCCTGGTGTCGAGGGCCCCTCCAGCCCCGAGCGCAATCCTCAAGACCACCCCCATAGCCACGAGTGCACCGGCGAACGCCGCCACCGGCAGGAGCCATGGCAACTGTACCCCCAGACCCAGCACGATTACGGTTACCGCGCCCACAGCCGCGCCCCCGGATATGCCGAGGATGTATGGTTCGGCCAGTGGATTACGGAGCAGCGCCTGGAACACTGCGCCGCTCAAGGCCAGACACGCGCCGACCAGCGCGGCCAAAGCGGCGCGCGGTACCCGGAGATTGAGTACGATAGTGCGCGTCGTCTCGTCACCCCGGCCGAGCAGCGCGGCCAACACTTCGCCAGGGGACAGGTCGGCGGCTCCCACGAAAACGCTGGCGACGAGGGTCGCCGCCAGTAAGAGGCTGAGAGCCAGCCAACGGGCAACCGCCGAGACGGTCACGGCCCTGTTGCGCCCGGATGAAGCAACTCAGCCAACTGTATTGCGGCGTCGATGATGCGCGGTCCCGGCCTGCTGAAGAGTTCGCTGTCCACCAACAGAATCTTTCCCGTCCGGACCGCCCGCAGGTCGCGCCACCCGGGCGTCAGGTGCACCCAGGCGATGGTGGCGGAGTCACGGACATCGGGCACCGGTAGGATGAGCACGTCTGGATCGCGGGTAACGATCTCTTCCATGTTGACTTGGGGCCAGTCGGAGGTGGCGTCGTCGAATACGTTGTGGCCCCCGGCGACGGTCATGATCGAGTCGACGAACGTGCCGGGACCGGTTGTCATCGGCGGATCGTGCCAGGCCACGTAAAGCGCCGAAACCACGGGGACACCGTCCAGTGTCGTTGCCAGCGCCGCGAAACTTCTGTCGATGTCGGCCAAGAGTGAATCGGCCCTCTGCTCTATGCCCAACAGCCGCCCTATCTGGCGGGTGTGGCGTTCCTGGTCTTCCAGGCTCTGGCTGCCGGCCCCATACACGGCAATGCCCGCCGCTTCGAGGTGGCCGATGATAGGCTGCTCGGCGCCGGGCCAGGCGATAACCAAGTCGGGTCGCATGCCGATGATGGCTTCGATGTTGGGATCCAGGCCGCCGCCAACGGTGGGAAGCGCCGCCAGGCGCGGGTCGGTGTCGTAACGGGTCCGGGCTACCAGGCGGTCACTCTCTCCCAGTGCCAGGATGAGATCCGTGACCGACGGCACCAGGGCCACGATGCGCTGAGGCGGGGCGCTGACCGTTACCGTACGGCCCAGGTCGTCGACGATGGCGCCGTCCCCGGACCGGGGTTCGGCGTCGGCGCAGGCTAATACCCCGAGCAGGCTGCTGATGGCGAGGAAGCTTAACCGGAACATCAGGCGGGTATTTTCCATATAAGGATGGCGGTAAAGTGCAGAGGAGGATACCGGCCGCGCCGGGAGAGGGCAATGGGATGGGGTTGTTGGGGGGTGCGTTGCGTAGTGGACGGAAACTTGGAGACATTAGGGAACGTCGGGCGTTAAGCTATCAGCCGATCTCCCACCTCCGACAGCTGACCGCCGCCCACTCACATTTGAGGATTCCCGTGCGCTCATTGATCCCCACTCTCTTGTTAGCTCTAAGCGCAACCACCGCCGCCTCCCAAGCCGCCGGCACCGGTACCTTGATCGTCGCCAACATGGCGGACAATACGGCTACGGTCATCGATCTGGAGAGCGAGACGGTTCTGGCGACGCTGCCGACCGGACCAGCGCCCCACGAGATTGCGGTCACGGCCGACGGGCGCTATGCGGTGATCACCAACTACGGCGATCGCAGCGGCCCCGGCAACTCGCTTACCGTTCTCGACCTGGAGACGGTAACCGTCGCCAAGACCATCGACCTCGGTCTGTATCAGCGACCCCACGGTGTCGCGGTGTTGCCGTCTCGCGATGTGGCGCTGGTGACTTCGGAAGTGTCGGGGATGGTGATCCTGGTCGACCTGGAGACCGGCGAGGTGGAGTCTGCCATCCCTACCGAGGGGCGCGCCTCGCACATGCTGGCCATGACCGGCGACGGTCGGCGTGTCTACACCACTAACATAGTGGATGGGACGATTACAGAGATCGACCTCGAAGCCGGAGTGCCGCTACGACAAGTTCCTATCGCAGACCTTGTCGAAGGCATTACCGTCAATCCCGACGGGGCACTGGTGTGGATTGGCAGTAACAAGGAAAAAACAGTGAGCGTGTTCGACCCGGAATCGGGAACCATCGTGGCTACACTCGACGGATTCGGCTTTCCTTATAGAATGGCGGTGACCCCCGACTCCCGAACCGTGGTACTGTCCGACCCCGCCAGCGGTGAGATCAGGATCGTTGACGTTGCCAGTCGTAAAGAGCGATACCGCATAGTGGTCTCAAAGGACGGGGTACTCCCCTCCGCGGAAATCCCCCAGTCGCCGGCGCCCGAGGGCATCGCGTTGTCGCGCGATAGCCGCATGGCCTACGTGTCGCTTCAGGGAAAGAATCAGGCGGCCGCAGTGGACCTCGGGTCAGGCTCCATCGTGGCCGTGTTCGACACTGGCGGTTGGCCGGACGGGATTGGGTATTCACCGCTGACGCGGTGAGGCGGGGGCGGCGGGGGCAGCTGGAGCAGCGAGGGCGTTAGGCGGTCGAATTCTGGCCTGAAGTTCTGATCTTCCATCCCCCGCACGTTCCTTATGCGCCCCTACGAAGTTAGAATATTCCCCCATGCTCAGAACACGTCAGCGCTTGGGGAAGTACCGAATCGAAGCCCGGTTGGGAGACGGCGGCTTCGCCACCGTGTACCGGGCCCGCGACACCATCGAAGGTATCAAAGTGGCCGTCAAGGTACCGCATCCCGACCTTGCTGGTCCCAGGCTCATTGAGGATTTTCATCAGGAGATCCGGCTCACAGCTCGGCTCGATCACCCTGGCATCCTTCCCATCAAGAACGCCTCGGTGATCGACGGCCGCCTGGTCATCGTTTCCCCACTTGGCAGCGGGACTCTGGCGGAGAGGCTGCAGCGCCGGCTGGCGCCCAAGACTGCGCTCAACTACGTCGAGCAGATCCTCGAGGCCGTGGCCTGCGCCCACCGGCACAGGATCGTCCATTGCGATCTCAAGCCCGAGAATTTCATCATGTTCTCCGACAATCGGGTGCGGTTGACCGATTTTGGTATCGCCAAGCTGGCCTGGCGTCGCTCGACACTGATCGGCTCGGGGACAGGCACGGTAGGCTACCTGGCTCCCGAGCAGGCCTTCGGGCGCCCTACTTTTGCCTCGGATGTCTTTGCTCTCGGGCTTCTCCTGTACCGGATGTTCGCCGGCCAGTTGCCGACCTGGCCCTATGAGTGGCCCCCACCCGGGTTCGACCGTTTGCGGCGGACGGTGCATCCCGACATGATTGCCTTGATTTATCGGGCCACCGACCTCGACCATGAGAAGCGGTTCCACGACGCCAACCGCATGCTGGCGGCGTTCAAGCGGGTCAAGCCCCGGGCCCTCCGTGGTCGCAAGGTCAAGCGCCGCCGCAAGAATGGCGAGGCACAGCGCGCCGGCCATTGGCGCACCCTGCGGCTGAAGGAATTCAACCGTGGCGTTGGGCGGACCCTCGAAGCCAAACATCACTGTGCCCGGTGCCATGGAACCATGAGTGAAGCCATGCGCTGGTGCCCTTGGTGTCGTGTGGAGCGAAACGAGCATTCGGGGACCACACGATTTCCAGGGCGATGCAAACGGTGCAAGCGCGGAGTCAAACGCGACTGGCGCTTCTGCCCCTGGTGCTATGGTGGCATCATCCAGCAGCCATCCGCCCGCGAGTACACCGACGTTCGCTATGATGGTCGATGCCGCAACACCAAGTGCGCCCGCAAGGATCTCATGCCCTTCATGCGCTATTGCCCGTGGTGCCGAACCAAGGTGGCACACAAGTGGAAACTCCCCGAGGGCGGCAAGGCATGTCGTAAATGTGGCTGGGGGGTGGCCACGGAGTACTGGTCGGCGTGTCCGTGGTGCGGGACAGGGGTGAGAAACAAGCAATGAGCCGTGGGCTGTGAGCTATGGGCGGATCACACGAACCCAGAACCCACAACCACTATCCCACAGCCCACAGCTCTTAGCTCTTAGCCCACAGCTCATAGCCCACAGCCCACAGCTCATACCCCCCCCGGAGGAGCCATGTCAGACCATCTCGATCGCCGTGATCTCATAAAGCTCGGGGCAGCTGGCTTGGGCCTGGCCGCCGTCGGCGGTGCCCTCGGCTGCCGCGATGATGGCGTGCACCGCAGCGCGCGTCCCTCGCTCGGCGCCGCGCCGGACGAACTGTTCCGCACTCCCCCGATGGAGACGGTCCGCATGGGTTTCGTCGGCGTCGGGCTCCAGGGTGGGGCCCACGTGCAAAATTTCCTCAAGATCGACGGCGTGGAGATCAAGGCCATCTGCGACATCGACGTTCCCCGGATGGAAGAGGTCATTGGCTGGGTGGAGGCCGACGGCCGGCCGCGTCCGGCGGCCTATGGCCGGGGCGAAACCGATTTCCTGCGCATGTGCCAAACCGAAGAACTCGATCTGGTGTTTACCGCGACCCCGTGGGAGTGGCACGTGCCCGTTTGTACTTCGGCCATGGAGAATGACAAGCATGCAGCCACGGAGGTGCCGGCCGCGTACACCATCGACGATTGCTGGAAACTGGTCGAATGGGCCGAACGTTTCGGCAAGCACTGTGTCATGATGGAGAACGTCAACTACGGGCCGGCCGAATTGATGGTGCTGAACATGGTGCGACATGGAATGTTCGGGGAAATTCTTCATGGCGAAGGCGGTTACATGCACGACCTGCGCGCCATCAAGTTCGAGGATGACCACGAAGGCCTGTGGCGCAGGGCACACTCCATGGAACGCAACGGCAATCTGTATCCGACGCACGGTCTGGGACCGATCGCCAATTGCATGAACATCAATCGGGGAGACCGGTTCGATCACCTCGTGTCGATGAGTGGCCCCTCTCGTGGCTTGCAACAATGGGCCGAAGAGAACTATCCGGCCGGTTCTCCCCAGCGACAGGAACAGTTCGTCCTCGGCGACGTCAACGTCAGCTTCATCAAGACGAGCAATGGTCGCACCATCTATGTTGGCCACGACACCAATCTGCCGCGGCCATACAGTCGCATGAACATGGTGCAGGGTACCAAGGGAATCTTCCAGGGGTACCCCAACAGGGTCCACATCGAAGGCCGGAGCCCCGGGCACGATTGGGAACCGATGGAAGACTACTACGACGAATTCCAGCACCCTTTGTGGCGCCGGCTGCAGGAAGAATCCGAGGGAGCCCGTCACGGCGGCATGGACTTCGTGGAAGATTGGCGGCTCATCGAGTGCCTGCGTCAGGGCACAGCGACCGACATGAACGTGTACGATGCCGCGGCCTTGAGTGCGGTGACGCCGCTGTCGGAGTGGTCCGTCGCCAACGGTAGCCGTCCCATCGAATTCCCCGACTTCACCCGGGGGAAATGGCAGACCTATCCAGAATTGGGGATTGTCAGCTAGATACTGCCGACAAGATCATGCTCCAGCGCTAGCCAAACCGAATGGAGTAGGCAGCGATGAACACCATGATCAGCAGCCAACTCACCGCCGTCAGCACAGCGTGGATCTTCACGCTTGATGTGAATCGCAATCCGGCCGCGACCGCGGCGAAAGTGGCCAGGAGCGGCGCTGCCGGCCTGAAGGCTCCTTCGAGCACCAGGCCAAGAAACAACGCCCAAAACCAGAACAACAGGTTTACGGTAAAGAACGGCTTCCGCCCTCGGGCGTAATGTTCTCCCAGGTCCAGTGATCCTTCGGGGACGTCGGGGAGCAGTATGCTGGTACCCAGAAACAGGAGAATAGGACCGAGGAGGAGATAGAGATACGTCAGGAAGGTGAAGGCGTCTGCCTGCTGAACGGTCCACATCTGCCACCACAGCAGAATGTGGAGAATGAACTGCAGCCCCGCCCAGGCGCCGAACAACCCCGAGTGCGTTATTAGGAACTGCCCTCGCCGGCGGAGATACTCCGCAAACCCCAACAGGAGTCGGGTCATGCCCAAGCCGTTGACCACGGCGGCCAGGGCTATGATGAAGGCGAAAGCGCGGAAATCGAGATCCATGGGGGGGCAAGGTAGTCTAGGCGGGATGGGTGGCAAGGGTGGTTGGCGGGCTGACGGGCGGTAGGGCGGTAAAGGCGGTAGAGGCGGTAAGGGCGGTAGTCGCATACAACACTCCTCCGCACTCAAAGCGCCTTCTTGCATAAACATGCTGTGTAATGCATATTCATGCCTCCAAACGGAGGCATCGTGGCAGAGTCGGGCGACAAAACCAAGCGGCATCGCTACATCCTGAAGATCGTTCAGTCCCAGACTGTCGCCACGCAGGATGAGTTGCTGGAGGCCCTGGAGGCCAAGGGGATCGAGATTACTCAGTCCACCCTGTCCCGGGACCTCAAGGACTTGCGGGTTTCCCGCGTTCCTACGGCGGATGACTACCGCTATGTCCCGGCCGACGCCGACAACCCGGAGGCGGGACTCGCCGCCACGGCGCATGACCGGCTCCGGGCTGTGTCGGCCCTGGAAGTCACATCGATCGAGGCCAACGAGGTCTCGATCGTTCTGCGGACACTTCCTGGGCGGGCCCAGGGGCTGGCCCACTATCTCGACGCCGCGGATTCCTCGGATATCATGGGGACCGTAGCCGGTGACGACACCATCCTGATACTTCCCCGGAGCACGCGCCACACGGCCAGGCTCCGTAGTCAGCTCGCCAGCCTTTTGGGTCTGGACTGAGCCGACTCACTACCCACACCACAACCCGAGCTCAGTCCAATGTCCACCTTCGTGTTGGCCTATTCTGGAGGTCTCGATACCTCAGTGATTCTGGCGTGGTTGCAGGTCCACTACGGCGCCGCGGTGGTAACCGTGACGGCCGACCTGGGCCAGCAGCGCGAACTCGACGGCGTCGAGCAAAAGGCGCTCTCCTGCGGCGCCGCGCAGGTCCACGTGGACGATTTGCGTGAGGAATTCGTGGCCGACTACGTCTGGCCCAGTCTCAAGGCCGGCGCGCTCTACCAGGGGATTTACCCAATGGCCAGCGCTCTGGGGCGTCCCCTTATCGCCAAGCGCTTGGTGGAAGTAGCGCGCGAGGTTGGGGCCGACGCCATCGTTCATGGCTGCACCGGCAAGGGTAACGACCAGGTGCGGTTGGAAGTCTCGGCCGCCGCACTTGCCCCCGAACTTCAGGCCATAGCGCCGCTGCGGGAGTGGGATCTCCACAGTCGCGAGGACGAGATCGACTGGGCCACCAAGCACGGCATCCCCATCGCCGCAACTCCGGAAGCCCCCTACTCGATCGATGAGAACCTGTGGGGATTGGCCGTAGAAGCTGGGGTGCTGGAGGATCCGTGGGTCACGCCACCGGCCGACGCATGGCAGTTGACTGTTGATCCCGCCGCGGCGCCCGCCACAGCGGAAGTGGTAACCATCAGCTTTGAGGCGGGGATCCCGGTAGCGGTCGACACCGTTCCGCTCGATGGCCCCGCCCTGATCCAGCACCTCAACCATATGGCCGGTGCCCACGGAGTAGGTCGCATCGACATGGTGGAAGACCGGCTGGTGGGCATCAAGTCGCGGGAACTCTATGAGGCGCCCGCCGCGGTCACACTGCACGCGGCCCGGGAAGCACTGGAACAACTCACCCTCGATCGGGAAACCCGGCGGCTCAAGGCCAATCTGGGACAGGAACTGGCGCGGTTGGTATACGATGGTCTCTGGTTCACACCGCTGAGGGCGTCCATAAATGCCTTCGTCGATCAAGCATGCGAGCCGGTCACGGGCGACGTCAGGCTGGAATTCCATAGAGGAACCGTGCGCGCGGTGGGCCGCCGTTCTCCGTGTTCACTGTATCAGCATGACCTGGCCACATACGGGTCGGGTGACGCGTTTAACCACAAGTCGGCAGCCGGTTTCATCGACCTGTTCGGCAGGGGGGCACGAACCGCCGCGCAACGAAATACCAAGCCATCGAAGATTCTGGGAGGTGTGGCATGACCGACCTCTGGGGTGGCCGTTTCGCCGAACCGCTGGCTGACGAGATGCGCCGGTTCTCATCCTCTTATGAGGTGGACTACCGATTGGCGTCCTACGACCTGATTGGCAGCATGGCTCACGCGCACGCGCTGCACGACGCTGGGGTACTCGACCAAGCTCAATTGAAAACGTTGCTCGCTGCTCTCGATCAGGTGACCGCCGAAGTTCGGGACGGGACCTTCGCGCCAAGCGGAGGCAACGATGATACCATGCCGGAAGATGTTCATTCCGCCGTCGAGGCACGCCTGGTCGAGTTGTGCGGGGAGATCGGCAAGAGACTCCATGCCGGGCGCAGCCGTAACGACCAGGTAGTGACGGACATGTTGTTGTGGCTGCGGGACGCCTCACTAGATATGGAATCCTCCGTGCGCCAACTGCAACAGACGCTCGTGACTCTAGCCGAGCGTTATCAGGATCTGGTGATCCCGAGCTACACGCACTTGCAGCGAGCTCAACCGGTGTCGCTAGCGCACCAACTTCTGGCACACTTCGAAGCGTTCGACCGCGATGTCGGCCGGCTGCGAGACGCCCGCGCCCGCGCCGATCGCTGTCCGCTCGGCGCGGGCGCCGGTACCGGAACCTCGATCCCCGTGGATCGAAGAGTCACTGCGGCTCGACTGGGGTTCGGCCGGGTGGCCAACAACTCGGTCGATGCCGTGGCCGATCGTGACTGGGCCATCGAGTTCGCCTCGGCCTGCTCGCTGATCATGGCGCATCTCTCGCGCTTGGCCGAGGAACTCATACTCTGGTCCGCCGTGGAATTCGGGGTCGCGCGAATCGGCGACGCCTTCTCTACCGGTTCGTCGATGATGCCGCAGAAGCGGAACCCCGACGCGGCGGAACTGGTGCGCGGAAAGGCCGCCCGGGTCTTCGGCGATCTGCAGACCCTTCTGGTTTTGTTGAAGGGCCTGCCACTGGGCTACAATCGCGACCTGCAGGAAGACAAGGAAGCCCTGTTCGACGCCACCGACACCACCGGCGCCGCTCTAGCTATCATGGCCTCGATGCTGCGCTCGACAGAATTCCAGGCCCCGACCACGAATGGGCTAGATTTCATGGGCGCTACCGATCTGGCGGAAGAACTGGTTCGACGAGGCGTACCGTTTCGTGTGGCTCACCAACGCGTGGGCCAACTGGTGCAGTGTTGTGAGGCCGACGGCAGAGGCCTGGCTCAGGCGACGGCGGATGAGCTCGCCGACGCCGGAGTATCCGATCTGGATCCGTCCCTCCTGACACCGGCCGGTGGCGTGAAAGCCAAGAAGAGCGGAGGATCCACCGCGCCGAAGGAAGTGGCCGGCGCACTGGCCGAAGCGAAAACAACTCTACTGACTGTATGAGGAACGGATGATGAATACCACGGACTATTTGGCGGAAGTCGATGAATACGCAGCCCACAACTACCTCCCTCTCCCCATCGTGCTTTCGCACGGTGAAGGCGCTTGGGTGTGGGATGTCGACGGCAACAAATATTTCGATTGTCTGGCGGCCTATTCCGCGGTAAACCAGGGCCACCGTCATCCCAAGATCATCGCCGCCGCCAAAGAACAACTCGACAAACTGACCCTGACGTCTCGCGCGTTTCACAACGACAAGATGGGACCGTTCCTGCATCAGCTGTGCGACCTGACCGGTTACCAGAAGGCGCTCCCGATGAACACCGGCGCCGAAGCGGTCGAGACCGCCATCAAGGCGGTGCGTCGGTGGGGCTACCGAGTGAAAGGCGTGCCGGCTGACGCCGCGGAGATCATCGTATGCCACAACAACTTCCACGGCCGGACCACCACCATCATTTCCTTCTCTACCGAAGAAGCCTACCAGGCCGACTTTGGCCCTCTGACTCCGGGCTTCGTCGCTGTTCCCTATGGTGACCGCGCAGCCCTGGAGGCCGCCATCACCCCAAACACCGTGGCCTTCTTGATGGAGCCGCTCCAGGGCGAAGGCGGCGTCATTATTCCACCCGACGGCTATCTCGAGGCCGCGGCCGCCATTTGCGAGGCCAACCAAGTGCTCCTGGTGGCCGACGAGATCCAAACCGGGCTGGGCCGCACCGGGAAGATGTTTTGCTGCCAGTGGGAAAACGTCCGTCCCGATGTCCTGCTGCTGGGGAAGGCGCTGGGCGGGGGCGTGTACCCCGTTTCGGCAATGCTGTCCGACGCCGAAGTGATGGACGTGTTCCTGCCCGGCGACCACGGCTCGACCTTCGGCGGCAACCCGCTGGGAGCGGCCGTGGGGATGGCCTCTCTCCAGGTGATCGTCGACGAGCATTTGCCGGAGCGGGCCCAGGAATTGGGATCGTGGTGGCTTGGGGAACTCGAGCGCCTCCCTTCACCCCACGTCAAGGAAGTCCGCGGCAAGGGGCTGATGATAGGCGTCGAGATCAAAACTGAATCGGGCCCGGCTCGACCGTTCTGCGAGGCTCTCCAACAGCGGGGTATTCTGGCCAAGGAGACACATGAACAGGTCGTGCGATTCGCCCCGCCGCTGACTGTCGAGAAAAAGGACCTGGAGTGGGCGCTCGGCGGGATCCGGGAGGTGTTGGCGGGAGAGCTCGTCACGACCTGACGGTGCGCAGGTTATAATGCGTATGATGATACCGGAAACAGGCAATTGGACGTAGTATTGGTCTTGCCATCATTTCTCGTTCACATATATCGACCATGAGCTTTCCCATGCAACACCTCCGATCCACGGCTTACGCCTTGGCGATCGTCTCATTCTCCATCATAAGTTGCGCGTCTCCCGAAACGACTGAGGACGACATCCTCGCCCGGGCAACGGAGATCCACCAGCGACTGCTCACCATCGACACCCATGACGATATTCCGCCCAACTTCGCCACCGACGAGGCAGATCCCGGTGCGCCTGGTGGCCGTCAGGTCACGCTACCACAGATGCGGGACGGCGGGTTGGACGCGGCGTTCTTCATCGTCTACGTGGGACAGACCGAACGGACGGAAGAGAACTACGCCAAGGTAAAGGAAGATGCCCTGGTCAAGTTCGCCGCCATTCACCGGATGGCGGACACGCTTTATCCGGCCCAGATCGAGTTGGCCTACTCGACCGCCGATGTAACCCGGATTCATGAGAGCGGCAAGCTGGTGGCCGTCATCGGCATAGAGAACGGCTACGCCATCGGCCAGGACTTGTCTCTGCTCGAGCGGTATCACGAATTGGGGGCACGCTATATCACGTTGGCGCACGGCGGGCACAACGACATCGCCGATTCATCCACGCCGCGGGATCATCTTGATGATGGTCCTGAAGAACACGGCGGTATCAGTGCGTTCGGCGAGGAAGTCATCGCCGAAATGAACCGGCTGGGCATCATGGTGGATGTGTCGCACATCTCGAAGAACGCCATGCTAGATGCGGCCCGCCTGTCGCGAGCACCGGTTATCGCCTCGCACTCGTCGACCCGAGCCTTGGCAGACCACCCGCGAAACATGGATGACGAACAACTCCAGGCACTCAAGGCCAACGGCGGCGTCATGCAGACCGTGGCTTTCGACGGCTACGTGAAGGTGCCACCGCCGGAGAAGGTCGCTGCCCAACGCCAATTGCGAGAAGACCTCGGCCTGCCGCCTCGCGGGTTCAGTACTCTCACTCCGGAACAGCGTGAGGCTTTAATTCAGGGGTTGGCGGAGATCGACGAGCAGTGGCCCGGCGCCACGGTGAGCGACTTCGTCGACCACATCGACTACGCGGTCGACCTCATCGGTATCGACCACGTAGGCATCTCTTCGGATTTCGACGGTGGTGGTGGGGTCGAGGGGTGGGACAACGCCGCTGAGACGCTCAACGTCACCATCGAGCTGGTGCGCCGCGGTTATACCGAAGACGAGATCGCCAAGCTGTGGAGTGGCAATGTATTGCGGGTATGGCGCGAGGTGGAGCGAGTGGCTGGAGAGATGTAGGCGAGGGCGGTAGGCGGTGGCCCCACTCAGGCCATCTGGCTAGCTTCCGGTCCCGGCCGCAAAGGGTGGTCGGGCGGAGCAGCGGTCAGATCGAGCTGATCCTCCGCACTCCGCACCCCGCACTCCGCACTTTGGTCCATCATGACAGCCACCGCCTCTCCCAGCACCGATATCCTCAAATCCTTGGGCATCACCGACATCAACCCGGGCGGCTTCGCCGGTGAATGGATCGGCTCGGGCCCCGACCTGGAAGTCACCTCCCCGGCCGATGGCAGCCGCATCGCCACGGTCAAGCAGGTCACCGAAGAGGAATACGACCAGATCGTCGACCGCGCCCACCAGGCGTTTCTCCACTGGCGCACCGTGCCGGCACCCCGGCGGGGCGAGATCGTCCGTCAGTTGGGCAACAAACTGCGCGAGAAGAAGCAGGAACTTGGTGCCTTGGTGACGCTCGAGATGGGCAAGATCACCGCCGAGGGCGAGGGCGAAGTTCAGGAGATGATCGACATCTGCGATTTCGCCACAGGGCTCTCACGCCAACTCTACGGCCTTACCATGCCGTCGGAACGCCAGGACCATCGCATGATGGAGCAGTGGCACCCACTCGGTGTGGTCGGCGTCATCAGCGCCTTCAACTTCCCGGTGGCGGTGTGGAGCTGGAACACGGCTCTGGCCGCGGTGTGCGGCGACAGTGTGGTGTGGAAGCCGG
>CAXMUQ010000034.1:0-8158 GCA_964196605.1 uncultured Acidimicrobiia bacterium | reverse complement strand
CGACCCTGCCATCGTGGGCCAGGAAGTCCACCTGGACTCCGAGCCGTACGTCGTGGTGGGCGTCATGCCTCCGAGATTCGAAAACGTCACGGCGCCCATGGCCCAGGCTTGGTCCCTGCTGCAGTACGATCCGCTGGTGGCCAACTTCAACAGTCGAGAATGGGGCCATCACCTCGATATGGTGGGGCGCCTCCGAGCCGGGATTGGGATCGATGAGGCTCGGCAAGCGTTGACGACTATCGCCGAAAATCCTGTCCCGGAGTTCGCCCGGCCGCCTTGGGCGTCCATGGTACCGGGACCCTCTGTCCGGCGCCTGCGAGACGCAGCAACGTCTGCCGCGAGGCCAACGATGTTGGTGTTGTTCGGCGCCGTGGGGCTCCTGCTGCTGATCGCGTGCGTCAACGTCACCATCCTCCTTATAGCACGTGGCGCGCGGCGGCAGGGCGAACTCGCGATGCGTGCGGCCCTCGGGGCCGGCCCGAGCCGCATGGTGCGCCTTCTCCTGACGGAGAGCCTGGTTCTGGCCGGATTGGGTGGCGCCTTCGGAATCGCCGTAGCCCGGGTTGTACTCGCTGGATTAGTAGCGGTGAGCCCCGCCTCCCTCTTTCGGCTCGGCTCGATCGGCTTGGACGGTGCCGCCCTCGGCTTTGCCCTGGGACTCACGTTGCTCGTTGGCGTTGTCTTCGGGCTGGCGCCGGCGTTCATCCGAAGTGAAGGGCTGTTGCACGAAGCGGGGCGTGAGGTGGGCCGAGGCTCGGTCGGCCGGAGCCGATCTGCCCGGTGGGCTCTCGTAGTTACGGAGGTGGCGTTGGCGATGGTCCTCCTCGTCGGCGCCGGTCTCCTGGTCCGTAGTACTCAGCGCCTGCTCTCGATTCCGCCTGGGTTTGACCCATCATCGGTGGTCGTGATGCAGGTGTACACGACGGGACTGCAACGGGGCGACACTCCCACCCACCAGTTCTTCGACCAAGCCCTGGATGCAGTGCGAAATGTCCCGGGCGTCCGTTCGGCAGTGTTCACCAATCAGCTCCCGTTGAGCGGAGACATCGACGAGTTCGGTGTGACGCTTGACGACCCGACCCGATCGGAGGGCGCCGAAGGTCCAGCATATCGTTACGCCGTGAGCCCCGGATACTTCGAGACGATGGGGATTCGCCTCGTCATGGGCCGCGGCCTGCAGGAG
Organism: uncultured Acidimicrobiia bacterium; assembly: GCA_964196605.1. GTDB lineage: Bacteria > Gemmatimonadota > Gemmatimonadetes > Gemmatimonadales > GWC2-71-9 > N074bin45. The sequence continues at coordinate 6,975 of CAXMUQ010000034.1, read as the reverse complement.
GAAGACATCGTTGGCGGCACGCCGGTCGCCGTGGTGAGCGAAGCACTCGCCAAACGTCTCTTCGAAGGACGCAACCCGGTGGGAAATCGCGTTCGCGTCGGCCCCACGGAACTTCCGCCGTACACAGTTGTAGGCGTCGTTGAAGACGTGAAGCAGGCATCCCTCGAAACCGATCAGATGGAGGCTGTCTACGTTACGTCCCAGCAATGGCACTGGGCCGACCGCGTGCGCTGGATCGTGGTGCAGGCCGACCAGGCTCCACTGACTCTCGTCCCCGACGTCAGACGTGCAGTCTGGTCGGTGGACAGGAACCAACCGATTGTTCGTTCGCAGTCGATGGAGGGTCTCGTCGCGCGGTCGCAGGCCCAGCGACGCTTCGTTCTGGTTGTTCTTGTCGCTTTCGCGGCCTTCGCTGTAACCTTGGCGGCGATCGGCCTGTACGGCGTGTTGGCGGGGAGCGTCGCTGAGCGGAAACGCGAGATCGGCGTGCGCTCAGCGCTGGGAGCCACACGGGCTAACATCATGACGCTGGTGATCCGTCAGGGGCTGACGCTCACCCTGGTAGGCGTCGCGATCGGGCTGTTGGTAGCGGCTGCGGCAAGTGAGGCGCTCGTTACTCTCCTGTTCGGAGTGTCACGCCTCGATGCGGGTACCTACGCGGCTGTGGCCGTGCTGTTGACGATGGTGTCCGGCGTTGCATGCTGGGTTCCGGCCGCGCGTGCCGCGCGAGTGGACCCGCTTACCACGTTGAGGGCGGAATAGGGTCGGCCTGGGCCGACCCTGACTTCAGGTTGAGGTATTCTGAAGTCTCCAATTGTTCAGAACTGTCTCAATCGTCCCTCAGTGCCTCCATCGGATCCACGTTGGATGCTCGCCGCGCCGGCAGGTAACTCGCCAGCAACCCCACTGCGATCATGGCGGCGGACATGCCCACGAACGTCCCGGCGTCGGCGGCCGCTATCCCGAAGAGCATGTTGTCGAGAACCCGAGTCGCTCCAGCGGCCACGGCGATACCGATGACGATACCGAGGCCTATGACCCGGACAGCCTGCGCCAGAACCATCGAGCGGACTCGCTTGGCGTCGGCGCCGAGCGCCATGCGGACTCCGAGTTCCTGGGTGCGTTCCGCCACCACGTATGACAGAACGCCGAACAACCCGATCGCGCCTAGCACCAACGCCAGCGACGCGGCTATTCCCAAAGTGAGCATTGTGAATGAAAGCTCGACCATCGAATCGGCCGCCAGGCCGGCCATGGTGAACACCCGGTACATCGGGGCGTTGGGAGCAACATCCCTGACCATCGCCAGAATCTCAGGTCCGATCTCGTCCGCCCGCGGTGTCCTGACGACGTACGCCGGTGACGAAACCCTTCGGCTGTTCTCGCCCTGCCCGACGAGCGGGAGGTAGACCAGCGACTGCGGCGTATCACGGAAACCGTATTGCATCACGTCCTCTACCACACCGACCACTGTCTCCCAGGTGTCGAATCCCTCTACCTGGAGTTGCTTGCCGATGGCACTCTCGTCGGGCCACAGTGCCTCGGCGGCCGACCGGCTGACGACCGCGTTGCCCAGGTCCGAGATGTGGTCCGCCTCGCGGAAGGCCCGGCCCCTGAGGACGTTGATTCCCATGGCACTGTAGTAATCACCGCCGGCCCACGTGAGCGACAGCAGTACCCCACCGTCCGGGTCGGCCACCATGTCGCTGGTAAGGAAGCGAGTGTCTCGCACGCCTTCGTTGAGCGGTACGTTCTCCACCAAGCCGACCGACTCGACCCCCGGCAGGGCCCTGATACGATCCATGAAGTCCATGTGGAGTCGCGCGTAAGACGGTGCGTCCGTTAGATGGTCTCCATCCGGGGCAATCTGGAAGGTGAAGATGTCTTCCGTGTCGTATCCGGGATCGACATTGCGCAGCTCCATGAAACTCCGCATCAGCAATCCGGATCCGATCAACAGCACCAAGGCGAGAGCCGTCTGGCCCACTACCAGGGCATTCCGTCCCCAGTGGTGGCGGTGGGTCGAGCCGCGGCCCGCGTCACGCAGCCGCGCCAGGTTGGGGGACGAGGCCCGAAAAGCCGGTAGCAGGCCGCATACCATGGCTGAGAACACCGTCGCGCCGAGAGTGAACGCGAGCGTCGGGATGGTAATGCCCACCTGGTCGAGGCGGGGGATTGTGGCGGGCGCCGCCTGAAGGAGTAATGGTACCGTGGCCCAGGCCAGGACCACCGCCAGCACCCCCGCGAGCCCGGCGATGACAACGGTCTCGGCCATCTGCGTGCGTATCAGTCCGCCGCGTGCCGCGCCGAGGGCTCGCCGAACCGCAAGCTCATGGTGGCGGTGCTCGAAGCGAACCATCAACAGGTTGGCCACGTTGGCGCAGGCGATGAGAAGCACCACGCCGACAGCGCCAAAAAGGATCCACAGAGGTGCGGAGACGGGGCCGATTAGCTCCTCTTCGAGCGAGCGGACAACCGGTTGGTGCTTCTCGATGATACGGGCATAGTTGGCCGACCCACCGAACCGGTCCGGCAGCTGTTGCGCCAAAATGCCGAGCTCTGCGACGAGCTCTTCGTGCGTGACGCCTGGAGCCAGGCGGGCCATGAGCGGCGTTCCGAAACGGCCCACCCTGATGCGCGCCGGATCGACGACCCGGGGAATCCACAACAGCACACCGTCATTGGGGAACCAGAAATCGGGGCCCATCACACCGATGATGGTGCGATCATCACCCGCGACATAGACCGTCCGCCCGATCACATCAGGATCCGACGCGAACCACGTTGCCCAGAGGTTGTGGCTGATGACCAGGACCCGGCTCTCGTCCTCCTCCGTCGGCAGCCGCCCAAGAATCGGTGCGACGCCAAGCATGTCGAAGGTGGACGTCGTCACCACGGACATCAGGGGGCGTTCCGTTCTATCGTCCACCCGGAGCGTATTGGTGAAGTCGAAATAGATCGAGGCGTCCTCGAGCAGCTCGGATTCCTCCAAGTAGTGGACGTAGAATTCCGTCGAGACGCCGAACTCATCCGCCAAGTCGGATCCCGGTGCGGTGGCGGCTATCTGCACCAGGCGATCCGGCTCGTCGTAGGGAAGGGGGTTGAGCAGCACCGTATCCACCACGCTGAACATCCCGGCATTGGCGCCGATGGCCAGACCGAGGCTCACCACCGCGACGGCCGTGAAGCCGGGTGATCGCCGCAGGGCCCGGGCCGCGTGGCGGAGGTCCTTGCCCCAATTGTGCATCATCGTTCGCATTCTCGCCCCTATCGTAGGTGGTGCCCCGGGATGTACCCAGGACGGATCCCAATGTTCCGCCAGCCCTGATCGTATCAGGTCCAGCGCCATACCAAATGTGTACAGCCAGGCCCAGGGTCGACCGCGCGACAGGGCGCGATCGTAGTCGGTGTCGATCTGCTTGACCATGTCCTGCGCGAACTGGCGCCGGAAATCGGACGGAAAGCCCCCGACCAGGACCGCCAAGGCTCGTTTCACTGCCCGCCCTCTGCCATACCCAGCCGTTCCTCGGCCAGGGCCGCTGCAAGACGCTGCCGGCGGGCCTCGGCGGCGAGCATCCCGCGCCCATCCGCCGTCAGGTCGTAGTATTTCCTGGCCAGCCCCGGATGCGGCGAGGTCTCTTCTGCCGGGTCGGCCTCGATGACCAGGCCCCAGGTCATGAGTCGCGCCAGGACTCGGTATAAGGATCCGGCGCGCGGGGTCAGGGTCCCGTCGGACTCGGTTTCGACCGCGTCCTTGATGGCGTAGCCGTAGACGGGTCCGTTTGCCAGCGCCAGCAGCACGTGGTATTCGAGGGTGCTCAGGCCACCGATGTTGTTCGAAGTCATAGACTTAGCTCCAAGCGGAGATTCTCCATCCACTATATACGTCAAAAGAGTAATTAAGTTGCAGACGGCAGCAGGGCCGGCCGTTTGCAGGGGCAGGTAGCCCGCCAACGCGTTCTTTGTCTGTTACGTTTGGACACGATACGATCGTTTCCAGTCCCCCTGGAGGTTTCATGAGACGGGCGATGACAGCGGTGATGTTGTTGGTCCTATTCGTCGGCTGCGGAGGCCGGGACGCTTCCCGCAAGACGGCCGCCGAAGCGCTCGCGATCGCCGATGAGTACGTGGTGGGATACTACGATCAGTTTCCGGAAGACGCCTACGAAACGGGCTACCCAGCCCCCCTCGATCGCATGGGTGACCACAGCCCCGCGGCCACGGAAGCGTGGGAAGCACGTGAGGACGAATGGGTGGCGCGTCTGCTGGCCATCGACGCCGGCGAGCTGGCAGGCACGGAAGCCGCCGTACCGTACAGATTTTCTCTCGAACGATTGCAGGCTTCGGTGGCTAGACGGGTGTGCCGGACTCGCCTGTGGAACGTGAGCCCCACCTGGACTGGCTGGCAAAACTTCTTCGGCGGCGTGTTCGCGAAACAGCCTGTGGGCACGAAGGACGCCAGGTCCAACACCATCGCACGGGCGCGCGACGTTTCCCGCTACATCGACACGGAAATCCAAAACCTGCGTCTGGGGATCCAGGAAGGCTTCACGGCTCCACGATCCAACGTGGTGTTGGTGATCGCTCAGATTGACGCATTGCTGTCGGTGCCCGCCGAGGAATCGCCGTTTTATGAGCCGGCTACCAGGGACAGTGACCCTGATTTCGCCGCCGAACTGACGGGTGTTATTTCGAATGAAATCATGCCCGGCGCGCTGCGCTACCGTGACTTCCTGGCCGACGAGTACCTGGTGGCGGCGCGCGAGAAAATCGGCGTGACCGAGGACCCGGGAGGCCGCGACTGCTACCTGGCCTCGGTGCTATACCACGTGACGCTCTCTCTCACGCCCGAAGACATTTACCAGACCGGGCTGCGAGAGATGGAACGTATCCATGGGGAGATGCGCGAGATCGGCCGCCGCAGCTTCGGCACGGAAGATGTGCAGACGCTGCTCCGGATGGTGAGAGCCGATCCTGCATACAGCTTCGAGACGCCGCAGGAAATCGTCGAGTTCGCCCAGCAAGGGGTCGACCGGGCTAAGGCGGCGATGCCGGATTGGTTCGGGTTCGTGCCCGTGGCGGAAGTGGCCCTGAAGCCCTATCCGGATTTCATGCGCCGAACGGGCGGCGGATTCTACTCGGCCGGGGCTCCGGACGGAAGCACTCCCGGTACCTACGAATTCGGTACCTACGACCCCCGGGATCTCAACCGGGGCGGTGGCTTCGAGGCCACGACCTTTCACGAGACGTACCCGGGGCATCACATGCAGGTGTACGTGGCGCTCGAGGGGTCAGGTGTTCATCCCGTGCTCAAGTACTTCTTCACCTCGGGACTCGGCGAGGGATGGGCGCTGTACAGTGAACGGCTCGCGGACGAAGCCGGCCTCTACACGGCCGACGTGGACCGGCTCGGCATGCTGTCGAACGAGGCCTTCCGCGCGGCACGATTGGTGGTGGATCCGGGCATGCACGCGCTTGGCTGGAGCCGGCAAGAAGCGGTGGACTATATGTTGGCCCACACGGCCGCATCGCCAGCCGGCGTCGAATCGGAAATCAGCCGGTACATAGCGGTTCCGGGGCAAGCCACCTCATATCTTACCGGTAGTCTGGTGATCCAGGATCTGAGGCGACAGGCGGAGGAGGAGCTCGGGGACCGGTTCGACGTCCGCCAGTTTCATGATCGCGTCATCGAGGACGGCACGGTCACGCTCTCCATGCTCGAGGCGAAGATCGGCGCCTGGATCGAGGCGGAGCTCCAGGGTGAGGGCGAGGGCGCGGGAGGGCGGTAGTTTCCTGTTCGATGCTCCGGTAGTAGAACTTGCCCTCGAGAGCACGCTCCCTAGAATCCCACCACCATACCCAGGCCAAAAACGAAGGTCGTCCGATCACCGACCTGGTCGACGAACACCGTCGGGGCGATGGACGCCGCGGGTGCCACCTTGAAACCGTAGGCGACACCCACGCGCACCAGGAGCGCCAGCTCCTCCTCGGTCTCGGTCTCGCCGTTGTGAGTCACTTCCTTGTCGGCGTTCTCGGCGCCGACACCTAAGGTCAGGGCCAGTGCGCTGATGGGATAGTAGGCCGCGCCGACGGCCACGACGACGTCGCGTTCGAGTCGGCTGCTGACCAGCTCGACATAGGCGGAGGCGCCCCAGTGCGGGGAGAATTGACGGGTATACTCGAGACCGAGCGTGGCGGCCACCTCGTCGACATCGGAACGCGCCGACCCCCCAAGGAAGCCGCCGAAATGATTGCGGTGGAATTCGTGTGCCGGCTCACCGGCCTCGTCGTCCGGGCTCGGAACGTGTTCTTGCCCAACCAGAGGCCCACTCGCCAGAAGCATCAGGATGGTGGAGAGAATGCCCGTTGCGAAGACTCGGCTCGATCGGGTCATGAACTTCCTTGCCGGAAAGGTGTGTGAGGGAGACCGCTTGATGGCGTCAAACAGTGGCACTGGGGTCAAGCAACCATCTTCAACGCTATATAGGGAACGAGCGCCAAGACGAGAATGGCGATCTTGTAGTGCGCCAGGTACTGGAAGTATGCCCGTGACAGATCCTCCTCACTTAGTCCGAACATCCTGGCATGAATTTGCGAAATCGGGCTACGCATTGCTGCCAGCATGATCGACGCAAGTGTCAGAATTACGATGTTGATGACCGCGCACCAGCCGAAGAATGCAGTGAGCGTCTCGAGTGAGTTCATGCCCTGATTTCTCCGTATGAGCGTATCGTGAGCTGCAATCGTCGTAGCGCTGTTTTTCCCATGGTGAGCCCCCCCTATCCGACCTACGGCACCCGTCAATCGAGCAAGACCAGCTCGACCCGCCGGTTCTGCTGTCGGCCTTCCTTAGTGTCGTTGCTCGCCGCCGGTACGGTCTCCCCGCTTGGAAAAGCGGCGTGTGGGCGTTCTGCCGTCCTTGCCAAGGTAGAGCCTGGGTGGGTGAGCCGTCCAGGGTGCCAAGTGCGGTGAGCG
>CAXMUQ010000033.1:0-5879 GCA_964196605.1 uncultured Acidimicrobiia bacterium | reverse complement strand
CCGAGTGGCCCTTGACGAGGCAGGCACCTAGCCTCCTCCTACCTCCTTATCTTATCCTATTATAAGGCGTTCTCAACGAGGAACCATGAGCCTGTTCCGCATCCGCAAGGCCGTGTCCCGCTTTCGTATGAACGCCGGACTTCTCCTTTCACCACTGCCCCAGGTACTTCGATGATCACCCTTCGTTGGATTCACAAGTGGATAGGCATCAGCCTAGGAATCATCCTCCTGGTGTGGTTGGTGAGCGGTATCTGGATGGTTCTCCCAACCAGCTACCAACAGAATTGGGAGGACGGTTTCTCCCAGTGGCCGGCCGCCACGATAGCCCCGGCTGAGGCGGTGGCGGTCGCGTCCGGCCACGCGCCCGAACGTGTCCGCAACATCAATATGTGGGCAGTCGCTGGTCGGTTGTTCTACCGCGTATCGCTGAAGGACGGGCCGGTCCAACTAGTGGACGCTACCACTGGCCAGTCAGTGACGATCACCCCCGATCTCGCAGAGCACATTGCCCGGGCCATCTTCGTCATGTCCGAGGCGCCGGTCGATACTGTCGAGCGGGTGGACGAGTACAGCACGCGATACGCTGGCGGCCCGCTCCCGGCCATGCGCGTGGTGTTCGACGACGACGACAACACGGTGGTCTACGTGGGGGTTGCCGACGGAGCCGTGCTGGGAGGGGGTACCAGCCACCGTATCCGTTCCATCGTCGCCGGCCTGCATACCTTTTACCCGCTCCGGATTCTGATATCGGCCAGAGGGGAGAAAGGGGCCTTGGTCTTGGCCGGGGTAATCACCATCGTTGGCGTGCTGACCGGCTACTGGTTGGCACTTCCCGGTAGATGGCGCCGGAGATGGGCCCGCACGCGGGGAGAGGCGTAGCTCAGGGCGACACTCCCGTTCACGTACCTCGCCTATCTGCTTCAGGGTAAGGGACTTATCGTTCTAAGTTCCAGCATGAAACTTCCGGATATCTCCAGCGTAATGGGTACGGTTCATAACGCATCGTTCCGGCACCCCGTCGTTCTTCCTGGCGGGGCAGGCGGGACCACACCCAGCGTGGAGCACCGCCATGCCTAGTCTGCTGCAGGATTTCCGGTTTAGTCTTCGGATGTTGGTCAAGAACCCCGCTCTGTCTCTCATTGCGGTGGTTACCCTGGGGCTCGGTATCGGCCTCACTACCACGGTGTTCAGCATCGTGAACGCCGCGATCATCAAGGGACTCCCGTTCGAAGCAGCGGACGAGTTGATCACGGTCGACCTGTCGCACGTGGAGCGTGACATCAACAGGATGAGTCTTCCGATCCACGATTTCGAGACTGTCCTGGAACAGCAAACCGGATTCTCCGAGATGGCTGGTTTCCGGTTTCAGACGTCGAATCTGTCGGAGCCGGGTGAACGGCCGGAACGGGTTCGCAGCGCGCAAGTGACCGGCAACATGTTCGGCATGTTACGGGTGAACGCCGTGTTGGGTCGCACCATCGGCGTGGCCGACGTAGAGCCAGGCTCTTCGCCCGTGGCGGTGCTGGGGTATGACGTGTGGCAGGATCGATACCGGGGGCAGGAGGACGTGCTGGGGAGAACGGTTCGCGTCAATGGGACGCAGCACACCATCGTCGGCGTGATGCCGGACGGTTTCGAGTTCCCAACCAACGAGCAACTTTGGACGCCGTTCACCGACCGGGCAGCCGATTTCACTCGCGATGGCGACCGGCCGTTCATTAACGCCTTCGGCAGGCTCAAGTCCGACGTGTCGATGGACGCGGCGCATAGCCAGCTGGCGACCGTGTTTCACCAGCTGGGCCAGACCTATCCGGAAACCAACGAAGGCTTCATTCCAACACTGGACCCCTACACCAAGCGGTTCATGGGGACCGAGGTCTATGCCCTCCTGTTCACCATGTTGGGCGCGGTCCTGGGTGTCCTGCTGATCGCCAGTGCTAACGTCGCCAACCTGCTGCTGGCTCGGGCCGCGGTTCGAACCAAGGAAGTCGCCATTCGCAGCGCACTCGGCGCCAGTCGGCTACGGGTGATCAGCCAGCTTCTCTCCGAGGCTATGCTCATCGCACTGGTCGGTGGTGTGCTCGGTATGGGGTTGGGCTACCTGGGCGTCGAGTGGTTCAAGGCAGCCATCTCGGTCGATCCACCGCCGTTCTGGGTCACCTTCGACATGGACATGACGGTGTTCCTGTTTGTCCTCTTTGTGACGGGCACGGCGGCGATGATATCAGGGATCGTGCCGGCGCTGCAGGCGTCGCGGGCCGACGTCAATCAAGTGCTCAATGACGACAGCCGCGGCTCGTCCTCGTTCCGGATGGGCAAGTTCAGTGGCGCGTTGGTCGTCACCGAGATTGCCGTATCGTGCGGTCTCCTGGTGGCGTCCGGGTTGATGATCAAGAGCGTGGCTGCCCTCAAGACCATCGATCTGCCTTTTGCAACTGAAAGCGTGTTCACCGCCCGGCTTAACCTCTTGGCCGAGGAGTATCCCGATACGGCGAGCCGCGTCGGGTTCTACGATGATCTTCTCCCCAGGTTGGCTTCCATCCCGGGTGTCGAGGGCGCCACCCTGTCGGACGGACTCCCGGCCACGGGCAATGGGTCGCGGGTGTTCCACGTAGAAGGCGAATCCTACGCCACCGATCGGGACTATCCCACCGCCCGTGAGGGCATCGTGACTCCCGGGTACTTCGAGACGTTCCAGACCCGGGTCCTTCAGGGTCGTGCCTTCAACACCGGGGACATCATGGAGACTCTCCCGGTGGCCGTCATCAACGAGTCGTTCCTACGGACGTTCTTCCCCGACGGCGACGGCATGGGCAGGCGGATCCGGATGGATAGGAGTGAGACCACTGCGGAATGGCTCACGGTGGTAGGCGTGGTGCCCGACATGAAGATGGAAGGCATCGACAACGACGAGGACTCGCCGGCCGGATTTTACATCCCCATCGCTCAGAGCGGGGTCGGGACCAGGGTGAGTATCGCCCTGCGGACTGTGGGTGATCCTCTGGCGCTCACCACCGCCGTGCAAGCCAAAGTGGCCGAGATCGATCCTAATCTCCCCATCTACGACGTCCTCACCATGGAAGAGGCCATTGCCGAAGAAACGTGGTTCTATCACACGTTCGGCACCCTGTTCATGGCGTTCGGATTCGTAGCCTTGTTCCTGGCAGCGGTCGGGCTCTACGGGGTGATGTCGTTTGCCGTCAACCAGCGCCGCACCGAGATGGGCGTCCGCATGGCACTTGGGGCCCGGGCCAACAGCCTCGTGGGATTGGTCATGCGCAAGGGCGCCATCCAACTAGCCATTGGGTTGGCGATTGGATTGGTACTCGCCCTACTGACAGCCAAGCCGCTCGAGATCGTTCTCTACGGCGTCAACGCACGGGATCCGATGGTGTTTGGCGTGATCGTGGCGACATTGGCCGCCACCGGATTACTGGCGACCTTCATTCCCGCACGTCGGGTTACCAAGGTAGATCCGGCGACGGCGCTGCATTCTGAATAAGCTGGTGGCTGGTGGCTGAAGGCCGGTTTGGCCACACGACCAGCCACTAGCCACCAGCTACCCCAACACCGACAAACTGCTCTCCTCGTGGACCTCTCGGTTCCGCGAATAGAATCCGACATCGAGTGATTCGCCGGTATAAGGGCACCGCACCTGCACCGGATCACGGTCATGTTCGTGTCCCCCTTCGCAGGCGGCAATCAACTCGGCCATCATCCGGCCTACCATGGGGGCGTTCTTGAATTGGTTGCCGCTGGTGCCGATGGCCAGGTAGAAGCCACCCAGATCCGAACGGTCGTACACGGGAATCCAGTCGTCGCTCACGTCGTACAGGTCGGCGATGCCTTTGGGGTGGGTGGGAATGTCGAGGCCCGGCATGCGCAGGGCCATGCGGTACACCTGCGACTGCCACTGTGACGACGTGACGTCCCGGTTGAAGTCGTCGGGGTCATCGATCCACTCCTGGGGGTCGCAGGCCGGGTCCTGGCTGCCGATCAGCATGGTGTGTCCCACCTCCGGCCGGCAGTAACCGCCGATGTCGTCATCTGAAATGAACGGCAGGTCTTCGACGGGAGCCGGCAGGTAATGGACCTCATGGCGCAGAGCCTTGGTGGTGACCTTCATAGTACCTTCGATCCCGGCCATGCGGTTGATGATGAACGAATGGGGGCCGGCAGCGTTGACCACCACGGGGGCGTCCAGTGCGTCGCCGCTCTTCAGGGTCACGCCAACGACCCGTCCGCCCTCCTGCCGTATGCCAACCACCTCGGCGTCGAACAGGAACGTCGCCCCCTTGGCTTCGGCAGCACGCTGCAGGTTGTGGCTGGCCAGCTGCGGATCGTTGACGTAGCCGGCGGTGGGGATGAAAACGGCCCCGGGCACTGACTCGGCCGTCGGGTCGCCGAAGTGTTCGTCCTCGGCACGTCTGGGAGGATAGAAAGCCGTGGCGTCGCAGAAGGGGAGCTTGGCTTGCAGCGTGGCCACGTCCCATTCCTGGTAGGGAATGCTCAACTGGTCGTGGAACCCGAGCTCCTTATCGAAGTTCCGCTTTGCCGACCGGATGATCACCAACCCGGTTTCGATCAGCCGAGCTGGACCACGCTCGTCGTCGACCTCGAGGTAGCCCGGCCAATCTTGCCAGTGCCGGAAACTCTCGTAAGCCATCGCCGTGCCGTCCCACGTCGAGTAGTGCGTCCGGACGATGGCACAGGTGGCCCCCGTGGATCCTTCCCCCGCCGCCAACAACTTGTCGACGTTGAGCGTGCGATACCCCTTCTTGGTCAACTCGAAGGCAATGGCCGCACCGATGATCCCGGCGCCGATGATGATGGCATCGTAGCGATTGGTCATGAGAAGGCGAGGGCAGTCCTACCCTCCCTCAGCCCCCACTCTCCCCCAAATCCCGCTCCTCATCTCAACCAACTGATCGTTGAAAACCGGATCTGACCGCAGGTCGTTGAACAAGCCCGACCACAAGACACGGTTGTCCACTCCCGTCGGTGACAGCTCGAAGGCACGCCGCAGCCAGATCAGGGACGAATCGCGCTGGCCGCGCCAGGCGTAGTAGGCGGCCAGGTCCTCGAAGGTGATGACGTTGGTGAAGCCCGGGGGGGCTCCACCAGCCGTGGCGGCTAGTACCGAGTCTACCAGTCGACTCGCCTCCCTGTTCGATCCCAGTTCCTCTAGACATGTGGCCAGTAGCACCGAGTGGGGGCCGAGGTCGAGGTCGACGCACTCGTCTGCCCGGCCCGACAGCAGCATGGCCCGGGCGGCGATGGAACGGGGCAGCATCAACTCCGGTTCGATGGCCAGGGCGGCGAGGGCCGCTTCGACCGCCAGGTCGTATTCATGTAGATGGAGTGCCAGGTACGCTACCGCGATACGTCTGCCGGCGTGTATCGGGTCGAGGGCCACGGCCCGGCGCACAGTTTCGAACGCTTCCTCTATGCGGCCGGTCTTGGCCATGTAACGCGCCTGCCAACTGGCGGCGTCGGGGGCGTTTGGCTGCAGGGCGAGGGCGTGGTCGAAGTCAGCGGCCACGCTGGCGAGCGGGGCGCCGGTCAGAACTCCGATGTACCCCCGGGCGGCGTACCCGTCGGCGTACAGCGAGTCGAGTTCGATGGCCCGGTTGGCCAGCCGCACCGCCTGGGCCGCGGCGGCATAGCCGTCCATGCCGATGTCGTAGCGGTACGTCAGCGCCAAGGCGTAGGCCGAGGCCAGGGACGCGTGGGCCGGGGCGTAATCGGGGTCGAGGGCGATGGCCTCCTGGAAGCTGGCGATGGCCCGTGCCACGCTGGGCGCTGTACGACGTGCCAAGTGGTGCCGTCCGAGAAGGAAAGCGCCGTACCCAGGGCCTGTGGTAGTCACGTTGCTGGTC
>CAXMUQ010000032.1:0-14787 GCA_964196605.1 uncultured Acidimicrobiia bacterium | reverse complement strand
TGGGGTGGTGTATCAGCAGGACAACCTGTTCCCGCACCTCAGCGTGGCGGAAAACATCCGCTACGGTATCGCCCACGGCGATCTCTCTCGGGCAGACCAGAAGTCTCGCGTTGGTGAATTGGCCGACAGCCTGGGACTCAGCCACATCCTGGAAAGAGGCGTCGCCAATCTGAGTGGCGGTGAGGCCCAGCGAGTCGGATTGGCTCGCGCACTCGCTCCACGGCCGTCGGTGCTCCTCCTCGACGAACCCTTCGCCTCGCTCGACCCGGCGACCCGCTTCACCTTGCGTCAACAATTGCTGGATCTGCATCGGCGGGAAGGGGTCACCACCCTGCAGGTCACCCATGAGTTCCAGGAAGCCCTTCAGTTGGGCAACCTGGTGGCGGTGATGTCCCAGGGACGCATCGTCCAGCACGGCAAACCGGAGGATGTCTTCCGCCTCCCCAATTCGTCCTTTGTGGCCCGATTCATTGGGGCCGCCAACGTTCTCGAAGGTGTAGTCACCAGAGTGGGCGACTCCGAGAACGCCGACCATCAGTTCGCCGCGCAGTTTGCAGCCGGCGAGGTGACGCTGGACGTCATTGCGGACCGCGAGGGCTGGCTGAACGCCGTCATTCATCCGGAGGACATCGTGCTCAGCCACCGTCCCACTGGAGGATCGGCCCGCAATCAGCTTCCGGCCACAGTAACAACCCTGGAGCTGGCCGGGCCGGTTACCTACGTCCATCTCGATGCCGGCTGCCCGTTGCGAGCCGCCATTACCTCCGCTTCCGCCGAATCGATGGGCCTGGCAGCCGGAATACCCGTCATCGCCACCGTCAAGGCAACGGCGATAAGATTGGTTTAGTACTTTTCGAGCATGTCAGCTCGGATTCTCCACGTCGATCTCGACGCCTTCTTCGTGGAGGTGTGCCGCCAAGTCGAGCCATCCCTAAAGAACGTCGACCTCCTCGTTGTAGGCGGGCGCCGCGACCAGCGCGGTGTGGTGCAGTCCGCGTCGTACGGCGCCCGACGATACGGCATCCACTCCGGCATGCCAATCGCGCGAGCCGTGGCTCTGTGCCCGGCCGCAACTTTCCACCAGGGGGAATTCGGCCACTACCGCAAGGCGTCCCGCGCCGTGCGCGGGATCCTGAAAGAGTTTTCTCCCACCGTGGTCATGGCCTCGCTAGACGAGGCGTACCTGGATTTCTCGGGGACCGATCGTCTGCATCCCACGTCGCTCCTCCCGATCGCCGACCACATCCGTGACCAGGTACACGCCGAGACCGGACTCGATTGCAGCGTCGGCATCGGTTCCAATCGAATGGTGGCCAAGATCGCGTCCGAGGCCGCCAAGCCCAGGGGACTACTGGAGGTCCGGACCGGATGGGAAGAGGGTTTCCTGGCGGGATTGCCGCTGTCCGCCATCCCGGGGATCGGACCCAAGACTGTAGAGCGATTGGCGGGACTCGGGCTATCGGACGTGGTCGACGTGCAACGTCGGCCGCTCGAAGACCTCGAGCGCCTCCTGGGACCGGCGGCCAAGAGTCTCAAGCGGCGCGCTCATGGGCACGGAGGATCGACCCTGACAGGTGGCGGCCTCCCCAAGTCGGTCAGCCGTGAATCCACCCTGTCCCGTGACTCAACCAGCAGGGAGCGTCTGGAGCGCCTGTTGACACTGTTTACCACCAGGATCGCGAGCCAGCTCAGGGGCGATGGACTAATGGCTAGAACCGTGACGCTGAAACTCCGCCACGGCGACTTTCGCACTATCACCCGTCAGCATACCCTCGCCCACGCCACCGACTTGGACTACGAACTGAGGCAGCCAATTCAGTTGCTCTTCGACCGCGCGCTAGGGGAGGTACTCCGTCGCAAACAGGGAGTGAGATTGATCGGCGTAGCCGCCAGCAACCTCACCCCAACGGAAACACCCGACCTCTTCGAAGAACCAGCCAGGACCAAGCAACGGGAAGTAACCTCAGCTGTCGACCGGGTCCGGAAGCGTTTTGGTTTCGATGCCGTAGCGCCGGCCAGCATCCTGACGACGAAACGATCTGGAAAAGAGGGGAAAGAGGGCTAAGACGACTAAGAGGGCTAAGAGGGAAACTAGGGCCAAGTGCTAGTCTTACTCTACAAGCCGAGAACGAGAACGAGGCCTACCCGGCTGGGTTAGCCCTAGTTCATTTTTTTGCCTCTTAGTCCTCTTAGCCCTCTTAGCCCTTTTAGCCCTCTTTAGAAGTTCGCCTGCAGCGCCCAAACCCCAGTAAAAAAGTCCGACACATAGATCTTGCCGCCGTCCACCTGCGGCGCCCAAGTCATGGTGTTCCCGGCATCGTATAACGCCTGGGCGATCTGCCGATTCTGGCGTTGCAGCTCACCCATCAGCCGGCCACTCACATCGAGCGCGCGGATGCCGCTGCCGTACCACGCGGCGTAGAGGATGCCCCGGCTTTCGTCGAGCCAAAAGTTGTGCGGCGTCTCGCCGGTTCCGGAGAACGAGGCAACCTCAACCGGGTTGCTGAGATCACTGACGTCGATGACGAGCAAGCGTCCTGGAGCGTTGATCTCGTCACCCAGAAACACGTAGCCGGACGCAGGCCAATACCATGCGTTGTGGACCAGATAGCCAGGAATCCGCAAGCGGCCCACTTCGACTGGATTGGTGGGTGACCCACCGGCCACGCCGTTACCCACATCGAGAATGATGAGCCCTTCGCTCCAATGGGACAGCATGGCAAGTCCGTCCCGCACGTAGACGTCGTGTAGGAATCCCGCGCCACCGTAGAACTGCGCCACCTGCGTCGGAGCGGCAGGGTTGGAAACGTCTAGGATCCGTAGTCCCCCAGTGGTCGGATTAGTACCATCGGTAACCAGATAGAGGTAGTTGCCTTCGATCCAGGCGTTGTGAATTCCGGAGGCCAGTCCGGTAGTGTAGCGGGTGATGATCGTGGGGTGTTCGGGACTCGTGAGGTCGACCAAGCTAACGCCGTTGAGAAGGTCGGTCGAACCTTCGTGGGTGATTGCGCCGAGCGTACCATCGCTCCGAATCTTCACATCATTGACCACGCGCGCGTCCACCACCACGGAATCACTCTTCACCGGTTGGTCTGGGTTGGAGAGGCTCCATGCGTAGAACGTGCCGGCACCGCCGTTGTGGGTGCCGGAATACATGACGCCGCCGTGTACCCACAAATCGGACGTCAACGCTTGGTTCACCACCCCGTGCCCCAACGTGCTGAGAGTCCCGATACGGGTGCGCTCAGCCACGGTGGCGGCCAGCGTGTCGGCGCTACTGCCGGATTTGGCGATGATAGTAATGGCGCCGCTGCTGTAGGATACGAACCGCCCGGTAGCATCAAACAGTCCAAACCCGCCGACAGACCACTGTACCGGTTCGTTGGGAAGCACCGTGCCGGCACTGTCCCGCACTTCCGCCGTGAACTGCACCACGTCCCCCCTGATGAACGCAGTGGGACCGCTGGTGATGACCACAGAGGAACCAGCCGGGCTAACACCTCCGCTGGTCACCCGGAAGCGTAACTGTGCTGACGCCACCAGCTGGTTCTGCGATCTGGCCTCGAGCCCTACCAGATATTCCCCATCGGAAGTATTGGCCGGGGCGACCACGGCCAACGCAACGCTGATCGAGACACCGGGGTTCAGGGTGGCTATCTCGCTGGGTATGACCTGGAGTTGCGGACCCGGCACCATGTTGCCGGAGGCGTCACGCACAGGGAGCGGGACAAGCTCGATCGGACCAATGGCACCACCGCCGCTGTTGCTGATCTGTACGACGGTATCCCGTCCGGCCTGGAGGTCGATATCGCCCAGCCCAAAATGCACGATTGCCCCGGTGGGATCAGTGCCGCCATCACCGCACGACACGCCCACCATCGCCGCAGCTGCCAGCGGTACCATCATCCAATTTCGTCTAATCCACCGCATGCTCACTCCCAAGCTGGTTCTGGCACCGATTGTAGCCCGGTCCTAGTCTTGCGCCGGCTGTCAATGTTGCGCCGTAAGATAAATCACACCGAGAGGGTACTGGCCCACTGCCCGACGCCAGATCACATCGCCGGTGGTCAGGTCGACCGCCACCACACCGCCATCCGACTTGGTATCTCCCTCGTAACTGATGAACGCGGTCCGGCCGTCGGAGGAAACTGCCACCCCGTGTGGGTGCGTCACGCCGAGATCGATACGCCGGCGCTCGGCCAACTCCGGCCTGTTAACCAAAGAAATCGACCCATCCCCCCGGTTGGCGACCACCAGGGTCCCGCCGTCGGGAGTGAGCGCCAGTTGTGCCGGCCCGGCACCGATCACCACGTTCCGCATGGTCCTGCCCTCTCCCGCCCGGCCGATCTCCAACACCTTGTCTGCGAGGTGTAGTGTTACGTAGACGTACTCCCCCTCTGGGCCCCACACCACGTTTAACGGTCTTGAGCGAGGCCATCTCTCCGGACCACCCTCCCGCTCTCGATCCACTGGTACCCGTGCCACAGGTTCGAGCGTACCCAGGTCTACTAACACGACCTCGTCACTCAGACTACAAGTCACCGCGGCCAGCTTCCCGTCGGGACTCACCTGGGCATCGTGAGGACCGGGACACAATTCGAGCCGTGCGGTCACCGCTAGATCTCCAAGTTCGACAACGGCCACATGGCTCGGCGCCGCCCGATCGACCCCGTCGCGGTAATAGTCCGGCACCAGAGCCACCCGGCTGTCTGGCGTAATGCCGATGCGCGCTGCCCCCGACGTGCCCAGACGAACCCGGCCCACCAAACGGTTACTGGGGCGCTCGAATTTCCACAGCGTCGACTCTCCGTGTGACACCGTAGCGTACCAGTGCTTCCCGTCCGGAGCCGCGGCCAAGCCATGCGGCTCGTCGATTTCCACCGGCCGGGGATCGAGCGAAATGCTGTCCTTCACCATCCCGGTCGCGGCATCGAGCATAACCACCCTGTCGGGCAAGGTCGCGGTCGTCAACACCGTCCCCCGATCGTCCGGCGCGTCGCAGGCTGCGGCCAGCACAATGAGGCCCACTACCCGGTGGGGTGCAATCATTACCATTCTGGTCTGCATCAGGAGGTGGAACCCACGCTTTACGAGGAGACGTCCGATCCAGGCGATCCTTGACATCGGTGGGGAACCTACGCAACTTGATATACGTTTAGCAAGTAATGGATGTCATGGCCAATACCTCAAATTCCGACCGAGAGCGCAACGGCGCCAGAACCAGCCAAACGGTCCTGGACGCAGCGGAAAGCCTGTTCGCGGAACGGGGGTATGACGGCACCAGCCTGAACGACGTGGGCTCCGAAGCGGGAGTCTCCCGGGCCACGCCGGGCTATTTCTTCGGATCGAAATCCAGCCTGTATCAGGCCGTCATCGACCGATGTTTCGAGCGGGTCCGCCAGGCAATACGCAGCGGGAAGGAAAGAGCCCTCGCCAGCGGCAAGGACGCGGAAACCGTCCTCGCCGGAGCTGTGTCCGAGTACTTCGACTTCATGATCGAACACCCGAAGTTCGTACGGCTAATGGAGTGGGAGGCACTTAGCGGCGGCACCCGGTTGCAGCAGGCACCACCGCTGGTAGAGGTCGTTAGCGAAGCTCTCGAGGCGATGAGCGCCGAGTTGGAAGTGGGGCCCTCGCACCGGGAAGCCACGGCCCAATTGCTCCTCAGCATTATTAGTTTGTGCTGGTTCCCGCTGGTCCACTCCCGCACGGTGTTGCTTGCGCTGGGACTGGACCCCACCGATCCCGGATTCGCCGAATCCCGCAAGCGCCACGTGGTAGAGCTAGTCGTGCAGGGGGCTCGCGAGCAACTCGCGCTAGCCGCCACCTGACGACGATCTCCCACCTACCGCCCATGACGAAGAATCGAGACTCACATGACTGACGTCGCGCACCAGCCCCCGCCTTCATCGTCGGCCAAACTCGCCACGGAACAAGAGGCGCGCGAGGTC
Organism: uncultured Acidimicrobiia bacterium; assembly: GCA_964196605.1. Lineage (GTDB taxonomy): Bacteria > Gemmatimonadota > Gemmatimonadetes > Gemmatimonadales > GWC2-71-9 > N074bin45. Next base: position 8,836 of record CAXMUQ010000032.1, on the reverse strand, counting down.
GCCGAAGCAGCCCGCGAAACCGAATGGCAGGCACCGAGCTTCGTACGCCAGCTGTTCGACGGCAGGTTCCGCCTCGAATTGATCCACCCCTACCCCCGGCAGACGCCGGAGGATCTGGCCAAGGCCAAGCCGTTCATGGAACGGCTTGAGCAGTTCATGCGGGAGAACGTCGACAGCGACGCGATCGATGCCACCGGCAAGATCCCCCTGGAAGTCATCGACGGCTTGCGTGGTATCGGGGCGTTCGGCATCAAGATCCCCGAGGAATACGGCGGCCTGGGCCTTAGCCAAACGAGTTACACCCACGCCATAGGCCTGGTCACCAGTCAAGACGGCTCCGTTACCGCCCTCTTGTCCGCATCCCAATCCATCGGCGTGCCTGTACCGCTCAAACTGTTCGGCACACCTGAGCAAAAAAAGAAGTACCTGCCGCGTTGCGCCAAGGGCGCCATCTCGGCGTTTGCCCTGACTGAGGACAACGTCGGGTCAGACCCCGCGGCCATGAATACGGTTGCCACGCTGTCTGACGACGGCACTCACTACATCCTCAACGGTGAGAAACTGTGGTGTACCAACGGCACCATAGCCGAGCTCATCGTCGTCATGGCAATCACCGCAGACCGTAAGATCACCGCCTTCATAGTGGAAACCGAGTGGGAGGGGGTCGACAATTCCCAACGGCTGGATTTCATGGGTTTGAACGCCATCGAGAACGGCGTCATCCGCTTCACCAACGTGAAGGTGCCGGTCGAGAACCGACTGTGGGACGAAGGCAAGGGTCTCAAACTCGCTCTGATCACACTGAACACAGGGCGGCTGACACTTCCGGCGTCATCGGTGGCCGGATCGAAGCGCTGCCTTGAGATCGTCCGCCACTGGGCTTCCACCAGGGTGCAGTGGGGCCAACCCATAGGCAAGCACGACGCCGTGGCACAGATGATCGGGCGGATGACTGCCAACACCTTCGCCATGGAGGCGGTCTCCGATCTTGCCTCGCTCATGGCCGACAAAGGCAATCACGACATCCGCCTCGAGGCCGCGATGGCCAAGATGTGGAACACGGAAGCCGGCTGGCGAATCATCGACGATACCCTCCAGGTCAAGGGCGGGCGGGGCTACGAGACGGCTCAGAGCCTCAAGAGCAGGGGCGCGAGACCCGATCCGGTCGAGCGGATGATGAGGGATGCCCGCATCAACCTCATTTTCGAGGGGTCGAGCGAGATCATGCGGCTGTTCATTGCCCGGGAGGCGGTCGACACTCACATGAAGGTGGCCGGCGACCTGATCAACCCGAAGGTCCCGGCAGGGAAAAAGGTGGGCGCCCTGGTCAAGGCGGGATTGTTCTACGCCTGGTGGTACCCCTCCCTCTGGCTCGGCTGGGGCCGCTGGCCCAGGTATGCCGAGTTCGGTCAGCTGGCCGGCCACATGCGGTTCGTCAACCGCTCGGCCCGCAAGCTGGGCCGTACCGTGTTCCACGCCATGGTGCGTTTCGGTCCCAAGCTCGAGAAGCGCCAAGCCGTGCTCGGTCGGCTGGTAGACATAGGTGCCGAGTTGCTGGCCATCTCCGCTACCTGTTCCCGAGCGCACGCCATGGTAGCCGAGAACCCGGGGGATCAGAGCCCCGTGGAGTTGGCGGACGCCTTCAGCCGGCTCGCCCGGCGCCGCGTCCGGGCATCGTTCCGCGCCATTTGGAGCAACGAGGACGTCCGAACCTACGGCGTCGCCCAGCGCCAACTGGCGGGCGACTATGAGTGGTTGGAACAGGGGATCGTGCGAGAAGTCTGAGCCGCAATGGGGGAATTGGTCCCGAAATTTCGGAATCCTGGAATCCCTCTTACGTCCCCCCAATCCGGTCTTAGTTTCCATCATGCCTAATCCTGAAGGCCGCTCACTGCCGTTCGTGGGACCAGAGGCCATCGACGACTCCGCGCTGGATACTTTCCCCTACGAGGGACCGCGTCAGGAAATCGTCACGGAAACCGACGAGTTCAGCGCCGTGTGCCCCTACAGCGGATTGCCGGACTTCGCGACGTTGATCATCGCCTACATCCCGGGCGCCGCGTGCGTCGAACTCAAGAGCCTCAAGTACTACATCACCAGCTACCGCAACGTCGGTATCTACCAGGAACACGCCACGGCTCGGATCGCCGAAGACCTGTTCACGCTCCTCGAGCCCCGGACGCTCTCCGTCACTACCGTATACAATGTCCGGGGCGGCTTCGAGACGACCTGTACGATCGAACTTCCTACGGGAGGAGGGGAGGCGTAGCGATAGGAAGATCCCCGGCGCACCCCATTCCGTGAGGTACCCTCAAGTGGGTATGTTGTCTCTAGCCTCTTTCGTTCCACCATCCGAGCAAGGATCAGCTCGTGTCCAACGACACCCTGTCTGTCACCGACAACCGCACCGGCCAACAGTACCAGCTTCCCATAACCGATGGCACAGTCCGGGCGATGGACTTACGCCAAATCAAGGTCGACGACGACGATTTTGGTCTCATGACCTACGACCCCGCGTATACCAACACCGCGTCGTGTCGCAGCGCCATCACTTTCATCGACGGGGAACGCGGCATCCTGCGGTACCGGGGCTACCCGATCGAACAACTGGCCGAGACCTGCTCATTCCTCGAAGTCGCGTACCTCCTGCAGGTGGGCGAACTCCCCACCCAGGACCAGCTGGACGTGTGGACCAGCGACATCCGCTACCACACCTACGTGCACACCAAGGTCCTCAAGTTCCTCGAAGGCTTTCTGTATGACGCCCATCCAATGGGCATGCTGCTAGGCGCGGCGGGAGCCCTGTCCACCTTCTACCCCGACGCCAAGGAAATCCAGAACCCGGCCAATCGGTATCTCCAGAAGGTCCGGCTCCTGGCCAAGATTCCCACTTTGGCCGCTTTCACGTTCCGGCACGTGCGGGGGCTGCCCTTCGTGTTTCCCGACAACGACCTCGACTACATCGGCAACTTCGTCAACATGACGTTCAGCATCGGCGGCAAGCACGAACCCAACCCGGTGTTGCAGCGAGCCCTGGAAATTTTGCTGATCCTGCACGCGGATCACGAGCAGAACTGCTCCACCAGCGCCGTGCGCTCGGTGGGGTCGTCTCACGTAGACCCGTTCTCGGCCATTTCCTCTGGCATCGCGGCGTTGTACGGCCAGCTGCACGGCGGCGCCAACGAAGCGGTTCTCACCATGCTGGACGTCATCGGCGACAAAGCCAGCGTCCCCAGCTACATCGAGCGAGTCAAGAAGGGCGAGATGCGGCTCATGGGTTTCGGTCACCGGGTCTACAAGTCCTACGATCCCCGGGCCACACTCATCAAACGCGTGGCAGACGAGGTGTTCGCCGAGACCGGCCTGAATCCCAAATTGGAGATCGCGCTCGAACTAGAACGCATTGCGCTGGAAGATGACTACTTCGTCTCCCGCAAGCTCTATCCCAATGTGGATTTCTATTCGGGGCTGATCTATCAGGCCATGGGTTATCCCACGGACTACTTCACGGTCCTGTTCGCCATCGGCCGTATGCCAGGGTGGCTGGCACAGTGGGAAGAAATGCTTCTGGACAAGGAACAAAAAATTGCCCGGCCACGGCAGATCTACACCGGCTACGACGAACGCCAGTTCGTTCCGCGCGCCGAGCGCGGGTGATTTGGACGGGGAGGGGTTCTGGCCCCTCCCCCGCCGCTACCTCTCCCCACCTCCAAGGTAAGTGTACGCCTCCAGTCCGGAGACGTAATCGGCGATGAACCGGTTCGCTTCGCCGCGGCTGAGACCCGGCGCATTGTTGACCTTGTGGCGGAATGTCGTCAACAGGTCGCCCGGGTGATACTGGACGTAAGACAACACTTCCGTCACGGAGTCACCATGGACCATGTTCGTTACCTCGTAGCCGTCGCCCTGAATCTTCACGTGGACGGCGTTGGTGTCGCCGAACAGGTTGTGTAGGTCACCCAAGATTTCCTGGTAAGCTCCCGTCAGGAACACCCCCAGTATGTATGGTTCGCCGTCCTTGATCGGGTGGAGAGGCAAGTGCGCTTGCCAGTCCGGCCCCCCGGGAAACCGCGCGATCACACCGTCCGAATCGCAGGTGATGTCCTGGAGGGTACCCCGGCGTGTGGGCCGCTGCTCCAACCGGTGAATGGGAACGACCGGGAACACCTGGTCGATCGCCCAGCTGTCGGGCAAACTTTGGAATACGGAGAAGTTGCAGAAGTAGCGATCAACCAGGAGCCGCTCAGTGTGCTGCCGGATCTCGTGAAACGCCGGCTCTGTCCCGGCAACTTCCTGCACGGCACTCAGAGTGGCCCGGAACAACTGGTCGACTTGTGCCAGTTCGACCAACGTCAGCACCCCAGAATCGAATAGGTCCCGGGCTCGCCCCTTGGCAAAGACTGCGTCGTGGTAAACCTCAACCACACGGTCGTGGTCTACATCGACGAGATTCTCCTCCATCTCACGCAGTAACTGGTGAGCGTCCGGCGCGATGACAGGCCGCTCGGGAATGGAAGGGGCCTCAACATCGATGACATCAACCAGGAGGAGCGCGTGATGGGCCGTAACCGCCCTCCCCGACTCGGTAATTATGTGGGGCGTTGGGACACCGGCCGCCCGACAGACGGACCCCACAGTGAAGATGACGTCGTTGGCGTACTCTCGAATGGAGTAGTTGACGCTGGAGGCCACGGTTGAACGCGAACCGTCGTAGTCCACACCAAGTCCACCACCGACGTCCACATGCGAGATGGGAAAACCCATTTGCCTGAGACCAGTGTAGAACCTGCCGATCTCCTCCAGGGCTCCCTTGATCGTCCGGATGTCGGTAATCTGGCTTCCCAAATGGAAGTGGATCATCTGGAGCCAGTCCTGGTGGCCCTCGGCCTCAAGCCGGCCGAGTAACCTGAGAAGCACGGCCGGGCTCAGCCCGAACTTGGACTGCTCCCCACCACTCTTGGCCCACCGGCCGGCACCTTCGGTTCCCAGCTTGATGCGCACGCCCATGGTCGGCTCAACCCCGATCTCGGCTGCCGCCTCGATCAGGGCGTCGAGTTCGCGCAATTGCTCCAATACAACGAACACCTGGTGGCCGAGTCGCTGAGCCATGAAGGCCAGGCGAAGGTACTCGGCGTCCTTGTAACCGTTACACACGATCGCGTGACTCGGTGTGTCTCTCAGTCCGAGAATCGCCTGAAGTTCAGCCTTGCTGCCACATTCGAGACCCACGCCGTGAGGCTCGCCGAACTCGATGATCTCCTGCACCACATGACGTTGCTGGTTGACCTTGATGGGATAAACCAGGCTGTGCTTGCCCCGGTAGTCGAATTCCTCGATAGCAGAAGAAAAGGCCTCGACCACTTCGCCGATGCGGGCCCGAAGGATGTCGGAAAACCGCAACAGTACCGGTAGTCTGACGCCCTGGTCGATCAGGTCCGTGGTCAATTGATGAAGATCGATGCCTTCGGCCGATTCCAAGCCGGGGTGGGCCGTGACATGGCCCTCCTGGTTGACCCGGAAGTACCCCAGGCCCCACCTCGCCATGTTATACAGGGCCTCGGCATCAGACGGGCGCCATGAAGGTTCCGGGTCGGCGGTAACCCGCCCGGCCGCATGGTACTGGCTGGTGGATGATGTTCCGGTGATTGCAACGCTCCTGGACCGGTGAGGCCGCTTAATCTACGCCCCGGTCGAACATCTGGATACGGGGTTGCCAAGCGGGCCCAGGCCGACTATGATTGGCGCAATTAGAAACATAGCCCGAAAGGGCCCCAGGGGTTCCGGCCTGGGTGAGCAATTCCGGAAACAACTCCCGGGCCAGCATATAGCGGTCCGGGCGTTTTGTTTTTGGGATATGATGGTGATTCATCGGCATGTAACGTGGCCCACCCAGGGAACCACGATTGGAGATTCATCATGGGTTCCTCGTTCACGATTGGCCGGATCGCAGGGGTAGACCTCAAGGTCCACGTCACGTTCTTCCTCCTGCTGATCTGGGTGGGATATCGTGACTGGACATACGGCGGCCCCGCGGCGGCGGCCTTTAGCGTGGCCCTGGTGCTCGCCATATTCGGCTGCGTGGTACTCCACGAATTCGGCCACGTCCTGATGGCGCGCCGTTTCGGTATCCCAACGCGAGACGTCGTCCTTCTCCCCATCGGCGGGGTGGCCCGGCTGGCGTACTTCCCCAACAAGCCTCGTCAGGAACTCCTCATCGCCCTAGCGGGGCCGGCTGTCACCCTGGCCATCGCAATTGTGCTCTACGCCTTTCTAGAGGTGTCCAGCGCCGGACCCATGGGTATTGGATCCATGATGACTTTCGGCGGCGGATTTCTGAACAGCCTCTTGGTAGTGAACGTCTATATCCTCCTGTTCAACCTGATACCGGCCTTCCCCATGGACGGGGGCCGCGTGCTCCGGGCTACCCTTGCCAGCCGCATGGGAATGGTTCGGGGCACCCGCATCGCCGCGTCCGTCGGCAAAGGAATCGCGGTCCTTTTCGGCCTATATGCCATGTTCGGGGGTCGCTCGACCAACTGGTTCCTCTTGATGATCGCCCTCTTCGTGTTCATGGCCGCCAGCGGTGAAGCCGCCGCCGTAGAAGCGAGATCCCGCTCCGATACCCAACCGCCGGGCAATTGACGGGCGGATACCATGTCGGGATCGGATAGTGCGGAAGACGCCAAAAGAGGGGACCCGGTGCTGAAAATCGCCATCACCGGTTCCACGGGGATGATCGGCACGGCCCTGACCGCGTTCCTGGAGAGCGGTGGCCACCGAGTTCATCCCATCGTCCGCACACCCCCGAAGGAACTTGAGATCGGGTGGCGGCCCGAAGAGGGGCGCATCGACCAACTGGGCCCGGAAAGGCTTGATGCGGTTATCCATTTGGCCGGTGAGAACATCGCTGAACGGCGATGGACCCATCCCCAAATGACTCGTATCAGGGCAAGTCGCGTGGCGAGTACGGACCTCCTGGCTCGGACTCTGGCACGTTTGGACAATCCGCCCAAGGCGTTGCTCAGCGCGTCGGCCATCGGCTATTACGGCGATGCCGGAGACACGCCTCTCGACGAGTCGGCAGGCGCCGGCACCGGTTTCCTGGCTGAATTGGTGCAAGATTGGGAGAAAGCGGCCGCGCCTGCCGCCGAGGCCGGCATAAGGGTCGTGACGCTGAGAACGGGTGTAGTCCTCAGTCCGACAGGGGGCGCGCTGGGTAAGATGCTGCCGATCTTTCGAGCAGGACTGGCCGGACGGCTCGGCAGCGGACGCCAGTGGATGAGTTGGATATCGCTCGATGATGCGGTCGGAGCCATCCACCACCTACTATCTGGCGACGTGTCCGGCCCGGTCAACTTGGTGGCGCCGCAGTCGGTCACCAACGCCGAGTTCACCCGGACTCTTGCCGCCCTTCTCCGGCGGCCCGCACTGTTCCCCGTTCCGGCGCCGATACTCCGGATCGCCGTTGGTCGCATGGCAGACGAAGCCCTCCTCGCCAGCGCGCGGGTGCATCCCCGCACACTCCTTGAGCAGGGCTACGCTTTCGACCACCCTACCCTGCTCGAGGCGCTGCAGCACGTCCTCGGGCGCCAACCCCAATAGCGTCAGCGAGGGCGCTCTGACGATATTGGTACCACCATGGCCACTACTAACGACTCTGCCGCGGCACCCTCCGCCGTCGTCCTCCTGAGCGGCGGGCTAGACTCGGCCGTCACCCTGGCCATCGCCAAAGAAATGGGCTTTGCGCCTTACGCCATCAGTTTCCGCTACGGTCAGCGGCACGAGGTAGAGTTGGAGTGCGCCCGAGTCGTTGCCGAGCGGGCGGGGGTCATCGAGCATTGCGTTGTGGACGTGGACCTGGGGGCCATTGGCGGCTCGGCCCTGACGAGCGATCTGGCGGTGCCCAAGGGCCGCTCTCCCACTGACATGTCCGGGTCGATTCCGGTCACCTACGTCCCGGCCCGCAACACCATTTTTCTCAGCCTGGCCTTGGGTTGGGCCGAGGTGCTAGGCGCCAGGGATATCTTCATCGGCGTCAACGCCATCGACTATAGCGGATACCCGGACTGCCGGCCCGAGTATGTCGCCGCCTTCGAGAACATGGCCTCACTCGCTACCAAGGCCGGGGTCGAGGGCGCCGGCCTAAAGATCCACGCGCCACTGATCACTCAGAGCAAAGCCGAGATCATCAGGCGTGGTCTGGATTTGGGCGTGGATTTGGGACTGACGTCCACCTGCTACGACCCGTCGCCCGATGGCCTGGCCTGCGGCCAGTGCGACGCCTGCCGACTGCGCCTGGCGGGATTCGCCGAGCACGGACGGCCTGACCCGGCCCGCTACCGCACAGGCGCCGAGCCGGCGGGAGCCCCGTGAGTTACGCCGTCAAGGAGGCATACCTCACCATCCAGGGCGAGGGATTCCACACTGGGCGGACCTCAGTCTTCTGCCGATTTGCAGGGTGCAACCTCTGGAGTGGGCGTGAACAGGACCGGGCCACGGCTGTATGTTCGTTCTGCGACACCGATTTTCTCTCCACCGATGGGCCCGGCGGGGGCCGCTTCGAGACTGCGGCAGCTCTGGCTGACCACCTCGCCGGCCTGTGGACTATGAAGGCGCTGGATGCGCAGCCACCTTTCGTTGTGTGTACCGGGGGTGAACCGTTGCTACAGCTCGACACTGCGCTGGTTGACGAGCTGCACTGGCGAGGATTCCAAGTAGCCGTCGAAACCAATGGCACAGTAGCCCCGCCCCCCGGCCTCGACTGGGTGTGCATCAGCCCCAAGGCCGGGACCGAACTCGTCATCCAGGCTGGAGACGAGCTCAAGCTGGTCTTCCC